>JAAFHJ010000013.1 GCA_013298325.1 Myxococcales bacterium
AGATCCGCCGGTGGAACGCAGCGGTTTTGTGAATGAATCTGTACCTTTCGCCGTTCATTGCCTGCTTCATCGAGACCTAGCCGCAGCCGCCTTCGGCGGAGGGGACAGCGACACGAACGCAGCCATCGTCGGGGCCTGGCTTGGCGCGTCCCTTGGGGCGGAGGCGCTCGCTCGCACGTTCCCCGTCGATGCCCTCTTCGATGGGGTCGCCTTTGCGGGCCCGAGCCACCTCCGCGCCCTCGGAGAAGCGCTCGCGGTAACCCCTCGAAAGAAAAGCATCTTTCGATGGTCGGCCCTAGCCGCGCTCGCGCGAAACCTCGCCCTCTATCCGGTCGTCCTCGCGCACGGCATCGCCATGTTGCTCAGCAACCTTCGTCACCCGCCGCAGAAGCCCCCCTCCTCGTAGACGATGAGCCGCCGCCCGTCGCCGAGGTTTAAGCCTGGAATATCGCGCCATTGGAGGAGGAAGTGCCCGTAGTCGGGGCGGTCGGCGCCGATCGGGCCATGGCCGCCGACGTAGCCAGGCGCCCACGCGTGGAGGAGCTTTCGGAGGCGCTGAAGCTGCTTTTGGCTCGTCGTCGGGGCCCTCTTTGACAGGAGTCCGCGCAACGCCGCGTCGTCATCGCCGCCGAGGGTCGCGACCGCCGGGACGACGACCGGGTGAAGCAGAAACGGGATCCCGTCGGCATCGGCCGCCGGCTCCTCGAGGCTCGGGACGACGCGCGTCTCCTTCTCGCCGAGTTCAAGACCCGAATATTCCTCAAGATTGTGCACATACACCGACACAGCACGCGCCGCGCCGTAGCCGCGCGTCACCCCGGGGACCTGCGCGAGGTCGAGGGTGAGCACATGGACCATCGGTCTCCGCGCGAAACGCGGCGCCTGCTCCGGAAAACAACCGCGGCCAAGCACACGGTTCGCGCCGGCGTCTTCCACCGCTTGCCCGCCGGCGGCGAGTTCGGCGAGGTACACCGTCTGCGCGCCCGCCCGCGATCCGAGCGCCGCAACAAGGGCGGCGGCGTCCTCGCGGATCTGCGTAAGTGCTCGTTGTTCCGACGCTTTCATCGCCAACGTCTAGGCGCTCAGAGGCCGCCGGCGATCGCCGCTTTCCAATCGCCGGGGAGGTCGAGGAAGCCGTCGTTGTAGAGCTGGTCGTAGACGGCGTCGGCGATGACCTCGCACACGTCCGAGTAGATCCGCGGCTCGGCGACGAAGCGAATCGTCTCCGCGCGGAATTTTCCTTCTTTTGCGCGGACTTTCGCGAGCATCGCATCGGCGGTGAACGGCACGAGCCGTTGGAGGAACCGGCGCTCAAAGGCCTGGCGAAACTTCGCGAAGTGCTTCTCGGGGACTTTGTACGCATGCACGCCGGTCGCATCGGCGAGGCGCGCCTCCTTCACGACTTCCCAGGCGAGTTCGCCTACCTGGGGCGGCAATTCGTTCTGCAAGAAATCGCGCAAGATCTCATTGAGCATCGTGACGAGATCGTTGAGTTCCGGCGTTGTCCGCGACAGATAATCGTTTTTGAGTTCCTTGAGGGCGTCGGCGAGAAGCGTCTGCGCTTTTGCGAGCGTCTCCTTCTTGTCGTACTGGAACCCTTTGAGCTGCACCTGGAGGATCGCCTCATGGGCGGTAAGAGCCCGGTAGAGGGCCTGCTCGCCGAAGCGCATGACCTTCGCCTCGTCGCTATTTCCGTGAATTTTCTCGTGAAGCTCGCTCTTGAAGAAGACGCGGGCAAACCGCTTCGACACCTCGGCGAGTTTCCTCTGGAAGACGACGGCGAGGCGATCTTTCCGGAACAGCCGACCGAACATCTCCTTGAGATTCCCGATCAACTCAATCTCCACTTGCCCGCGATCGATGCTCGCCTCTTCCGAGCGACGCTGCTCGACCGCCGCGCGCTGCATCGCCTGGAGTTCGGCAACGACGGCGGCAGTGATCGCATCGAGCTCAGCGTTCGTCTGCAGCTCTTCTTTGTAGTGAACAATCCGCGCTTCGAGCTGCTCGTCGCGGAGCGCCATCGCGAGCGACGCGAGCGACATCTTCGCCTGCGTGGAGAGGCGCCCGTCTTCGCTGGGGACCGGGGGCGGCGGCGGCTGGCGCGTAGATTCGGTCATAAGGGCATCTACTTTCGGCCGATCCGCCCCCAGGTGCAACTCTATCCGTCCGTGGGCGCGCCGCCGCGCGGCGATCACCAGGTCATCGTCGCCCCGCCCCAGGTGAAGCCCGACCCAAAGGCAGCAAATGCGAGCTTCATTCCCCGCTTCAGGCGCCCGGAACGATTCGCTTCGTCGAGGAGCAACGGAAGCGTCGCGGCGGAAGTGTTCCCGAAGCGCTGGATATTGCTAATGACCTTCTCGTTCGGGATCGCGAATACCTCCTGCACATACTGGTTGATGCGCAAGTTCGCCTGGTGGAAAAAGAACAGGTCAACCTCGGTCGACTCCCATTTTTGGGCGGCGAGGACGTCGTTCATCACCTGCTTCATCCGCTCGACCGCATGTTTGAAGACGAGCGGCCCCTGCATTTGAGGCCAGAGCTGTTCCGGCTCGATACGGCCATTCCCGTCGGCGTCGACGTCGATGAACGGGCGCTTCTTGATGTCCCACACCTTCTGAGAAAGCACGTCGGCGTAGCGACCGTCGGCACCGAGGGAGATCTCGCCAATCCCTCGATTTTCCTCCGTTCTGCTCACAATCACCGCCCCGGCGCCGTCCCCAAACAGCGTGGCAACGCCGCGACCACGCGTCGAAAGATCGAGCATTGGAGAGTGGGTCTCCGCGCCAACGACCAGGACATGCTTCGCCGCCCCCGAGCGAACAAACGCATGAGCGGTCGCCAGCGAGTAGAGGAAGCCCGAGCATTGATTGCGAACATCCATCGCCGGGACAAACTTGGCGTTCGCCCCGTCGCAGAGACCGAGCTTTTCCTGGAGGTAGACGCCGCATCCGGGGAAGGCATGGTCGGGCGACAGCGTAGCAAAGAGAATCAAATCCAGATCTTGCGGAGCAAGGTTTGCGTTCTCAAGGGCGCGTTTCGCCGCTTCAAGGCCGAGGTCGCTCGTCGCCACGCCTGCCGCCGAGAAGCGACGCGCTTCGATGCCCGTCCGCTGGAGAATCCACTCGTGGGAGGTGTCGATCCCGAAGCGGGTTCGAAGGTCGTCGTTCGTCACGACGTCGGGGGGCGTGTAGGAGCCGGTGCCTGAAATGAAAGCGTTTCGCAAAGTTCCGCATTTCCGCTGACGCGAGAAGCCCGCAAGCGCGGACCGGCGACGAAAGATCGCCCCGTCAATCGGCGTCGTTGAATGTCATCTTTCTGTCAGAAGCAAGCAAAACACTTGAAGAGGTCGATTCAGGCAGTCGTCGCCGAAGCGAAGGACTTTTGCCCTACCGGCAAAAGAACGATTGACGGCCCTGCGGAACCGAGTACAAGGCGTCTCACACCGCGCGGTGGAGCAGCCAGGTAGCTCGTCGGGCTCATAACCCGAAGGTCGCAGGTTCAAATCCCGCCCGCGCAACAGAAAAATCAAAGACCCTGCTCACCTTACGGTGGGTGGGGTCTTCGGTTTTTTAGACGAGGACCGCGGCTGCCACCCCGGGTTGATCCGACGCCAGCCGACGCCGTGGTAGCGGTTGCTCCGAAGTTCGAGGCCGACGAGAAGGGGGTTTCACCGGTAGGGCGACCACCTGCGGCGACGTAACATTCCCCGCTTTCGTCGCCTCCCCGTTCTTTCCGAAGCGCTTGGAGCGCCTTCACGGGGGGCGCCGCCGCCCGACGAAAATGCCTGGTCTACGCCTACGGACCGGCCCTATCTCATCCGTATGCGACCGCGGTTTCTTCGGGCGAGTGGGACGATGGCGGGCGACCGCCACGCGGCGACAACGCGTCTGCGTGACGCCCTCGACCAAGCGGGTGCCGCGCTCACCGATGTGCATTTCTTCTCGGGGGTACACACCTCTTTCTCCTTTGAAATCGAAGAGAAAGCGCTCCCGACACTCCACGCCGCCCTCGTGACTGCCGGCGTTCGTTTGCGCCCCGAAGGGGACGCGGCGTTCGCGGTCGGCCCGAGTCTGGCGGAAGAAGCGACCGTCGTCGGCGTGCTCGCGATCTCCTTCGCCGACGGCGATGGCGACCTCACCCACGAAATCCCAGCCGTCCCCGGTTAGTCGAAGAGCTTTTCCAGGAGCGACACGAGGGCGTCGATCTCGTCATCGTCGAGGCGGCGGAGGGCGGCCGGGGGCGAAAAGAGCAGGCTGCAGAGGCGCTTGCGTGCATCATCCCCCTTTTCCGTGAGAACCACGTTCTTCACGCGCCGGTCCTCGGTGCAGGCGTGTCGGGCGACAAGTCCCTGTTCTTCCAAGCGATCGATGAGTCCGGTGACGTTCGACGGGTGGCACGAAAGCGTGGTTGCGAGGCTCACCATCGGCACCGGCGCCTCCGGCTCGAGGGCGCGCAGCACCGTCGTCTGCGGCATGGTGAGGCCGATCGCATCGGCGGCGTCGGCGTAGTGATCGGTGCGACCGACGACGAAGCGATACATCGCCGTCCAGGCGGCCCGCTCGCGCAATTCCCGGCTCGCCGCCTTCTTCCCCGTCTCCCCTTTCTTCTTCTTCACCGCCCCATCATCGGCGACGTCGCCAACGATTGCCAGTCGCGATCGCTGGGGACCGCAATGATTGACACTCTCAACCATCGAACTAGCGTAGCTCCCATGCCGCAAAACCCGCTTGGCGATCGCGAACTTCCGGCGCTCACGCTCCCGGGCACCGCCGTCCCCCTCTCGCTGCTCGACCTCGCGATCATCACCCCAGGGGAGACGGTCGCTCAGAGCTTGGCGGGGAGCGTCGCCCTCGCGCAGACGGCGGAAATCCATGGTTATCGGAGGGTTTGGTACGCGGAGCACCACAACATGGCGAGCATCGCGTCGTCAGCGCCGGCAGTCCTCATCGCCCACATCGCGACGCAGACGCGGACGATCCGGCTCGGCGCTGGTGGCATCATGCTCCCCAACCACGCGCCGCTGACGATCGCCGAGCAGTTCGGCATGCTCGAAGCGCTCCACCCCGGGCGCATCGATCTCGGCCTCGGCCGCGCCCCCGGGACCGACCCAACGACCACGCGCGCCCTGCGCCGCAATCATACGTCTTCGGATTCATTCCCCGAGGATGTACTGGAACTTCAAGCCTTTTTGAGTGAAGACTCCCGCATTCCCAACGTAGAAGCGACGCCGGGAAAAGGGGCGAACGTCCCCCTGTATATCCTCGGGTCGTCGACCTTCGGCGCCGAGCTCGCCGCCCAGTACGGCCTCCCCTTCGCCTTCGCCTCCCACTTCGCGCCGCACGCCCTCCACGAGGCGATCGCCCGCTATCGTGGCGGGTACCGGCCCTCCGAGCGTCATCCTGAACCATACGTTTTTGCAGCGGTAAATGTCGTCGCTGCCGATACCACCGAAGCGGCTCGCGCCCACTTTCACGCCTCCCAGCGCATGATGGTGAAAGTCCTGGTTGGGCGCGGCCTTTCGCTGAGCGACGACGACGCCGATGCGATCCTGGAGTCGCCGGGCGGCGCCCAAATCCGCCAAATGGGGAAGTACACCGCGGTAGGGACCGGCCCCGAGGTGCAGAGCTATCTCGAAGATTTTGCGTCAAAAACGGGGGCGAACGAGCTCATTCTCTCTTTCCGCGTCCCGCCGCTTGCGGCCCGGCTCCACGCCGTTGCGCTCGTCGCCGACCGGTGCCGCGCCGCCGCAAGCCACGCGGCGTGACGACTCCTATGCATCATGCAGGTAACTTTCTCGGCGCTGGCGAAACGAATCGTTGACGTCCCAAGGAATCCAAGTAGAAGGCGTCTCACACCGCGCGGTGGAGCAGCCAGGTAGCTCGTCGGGCTCATAACCCGAAGGTCGCAGGTTCAAATCCCGCCCGCGCAACTGAGGAAAACCCTCGAAACAGAAATGTTTCGGGGGTTTTTGCTTTTGAGCTCACCAGGGAAGCCAGCGCCACCGCGCCTGCCGGGCACGAATCGCGGTGGCGAGACGGCTGACTTCGGCGGTCGGGAGCGCGTGGAGCCACGTTGCCGGCACCTCCTCCCCCGCCGCGGCGCGCATTTGGGCTGCGAGGGCGGCGACGGTGTCGGTATCGCCACCGCATTGAAGCGCCTCACGAATCACGCCCGCAATCGAAGCGGTGCCGGCGCCAAGAAAGAGCGCGAGCGCGACCGATTGGGCCGCTCGGCCCGACGTGCCGACGACCTTCGCGGCATCGCTGGCGGTGGCGAGCTCCGGGAGTGCGGCGAGGGCTACGAGCGCGTCCGAAAGCGCCGTGTCCGGGAGGGTGACGACGAGACTGGCAAGAACCTCGCGGCGCGTTTGTGGAGAATTCCGCGCCGTCTCCCGCTTCGCGGACGGACGCGTCTGCCGACGCCCACCGACGAGCTGCAGCGCACAAACGATTGCGATCGCTGCAGAAATCGCCTCATCGTTCCGATGGGTGATCCGCGCGATGTCCGCGATGGTGCGGACAAACGTCGCGTCGCCAACATCCCCGAAGAACGCCAACGGAGCGATGCGCATTGCTGCGCCGTTCCCGGCGGCAAACTCGCCGGTCGCCCCGGCAAGCGCCCAATGCTGACCGTCGGCGAGGTCGCGCAGCGCCTTCCGCGTGCTCGAACCGCCCCCCGCCAAACCGCCGCGAAAGACGTCGACGTAGGCGTCCGCCACCGCTGCAGGGTCGACGCCGCCCTGCGCGAGCCCCCGGCAGGTGGCAAACGTGAGCTGCGTATCGTCGGAAAGGCGCAGTGCCGCCGTTGGCGCCGGAAGCTCGCGCGCCCGATCGGCCGGCTTCCCCTCAAAAGGCCCGCCGAAACCGTCGCCCGCTGCCCCGGCGAGGAGCACCGCTTCCAGTCGTTCCATCGGGAGCCGCATGGGGAACGAGACATAGAGGAAGTCGCAAACCTGCGAAAGGTGTGGCTCTATTTCCTTCCAGGCGCCTCGAAAACGGGGCACGCTCGGGGCTATGGCGGCGGAGCTCGTGGTGCTTGTCGGGCTGCAAGCATCGGGAAAGTCCTCGTTCTGCGCGGAACGATTTTCCGCGACCCACGTCGTCGTGAGCAAGGACGACTTCCCCGCGCGGAAGCGGGAGGTCCGCCAGCGTCGCGCCCTCGAAGCGGCGTTTGGCATGCAAAAAGACGTGGTACTCGACAACACGAACCCGTCCCGCGGCGAACGGTTGTGGGCGCTGGAACGCGCGCGAGCGGCCGGTTACAGGAGTGTAGGCTACTACTTCGAGTCCCGGCTTGCCGTCTGCATCCCGCGGAACGTGGCGCGCCCGATCGGTGTGCGCGTGCCGGAAATTGCCCTTGCAGCGACCGCCGCAAGGCTCGAGCGACCGTCGCTGAAAGAGGGATTTGATCGCCTCTTTTACGTCTGTTTGAGAGAGGGCGCGTTTGAGGTAGCCCCCTGGCACGAGGATCCATGAAACCGGATGAGTTTGAGCGTAAGATGCGACTCGGTGAGCGTTTTCATCACCTACGCGTCGAGGAGGATTGCTTCCTCGTGCTGCGGGTCGATGGTCGCTCTTTTTCACGCTTTACCGAGCGAAAAGTGGAGAAGCCCTTCGATGCTCGCTTCCACGACTGGATGCGGGCGACCACGGAGGCGCTCTTCGTCGGTTTCGACGGCATCTATGCCTTTACCGAGAGCGATGAAATCTCGGTACTTCTCCCGCAACAAACGCAGCTCTTCGATCGGGAGGTCGAAAAGCTCGTTTCACTGAGCGCCTCGAAGGCGGCGGCAACGTTCTCGCTGGCCTGCGGGGAGGCAGTCGATTTTGACGCCCGAATCTGGGTCGGCGAAAGCGTCGACAACGTCCTCGACTACTTCCGCTGGCGCCAGGACGACGCGACCCGCTGCGCGCTCAACGGCTGGAGCTACTGGACGCTCCGGAAGCAAGGGGCGACCGTCGCGGCGGCAACCGCGCGCCTAGAAGGGCTTACGCGCGCCGAGAAAGAAGCGCTGCTTGCGGCCTACGGGATCTCGTTCGCCGAAACGCCCTTATGGCAACAGACAGGCTCCGGCTTGTACTGGAATTCGTACGTGAAAGAGGGCTTCGATCCGGTGAAGCAGGTCGCCACGAGCGCCCTTCGGAGGCGCCTCGCCTGGGAAGAGGCGCTCCCCTCCGGCGACGCCTACCGGGATTTTCTCCGCGCCTTCCTTTAGCCAAGCAGCTCGGCGGTCGCTTCGTCGAGGACCGGTTCGAGGACGCTCGACCGGCGGCGCTCCGGGCCGCCGCGACGGGCCATGTCTCCCGGGAGGACCAGGCGTTCAACGAGCTCCCGCGATGCGGCCCGCGCGAAGAGAAAGATCGCGTAACCGGCATACTTTGCTTCTTTTTTCATATCGTCACCCCTCCGTCGGCGTCGACCCGCGAATCTGCTGGTGGCCCCACAACGGGAGACGTCGGGAGCGCGTACTTCACGATCTTTCCAAAGACGCTGGCGAGCTGCCTGGGGAGGCTGCCTGTATGATACACCTGTCTGTAACGGGTGCAGAGTTCACGCACCTTCGGGGCAAGCTCCGGGTACCGGGCGGCCGGGAGGTCTGGAAAGAGGTGATGCTCAATCTGGTGACTGAGGTGGCCCGTCATCACGTGAAAGAGTGCGCCCCCTTCCAGGTTTGCCGAGCCATTCAATTGGCGTAGATACCAGGCGCCGCGGGACTCGGGCTCGGACGGCTCCGGGTACATCTGAACCCCTTCCGGGAAGTGCCCGCAGAAAATGACGGCGAAGGTCCACAGGTTCCGGACGACGTTCGCCAGCAAATTTCCAAGCAGGACGCGCGGCGCGTTACCGAGCGCGAGGGCCGGGAAGAAGAGGTAGTCCTTCGCGAGGCGACCGGCCGCCTTTCGTAAGAAGGGCTTTGCCCGAGCAAAGTGCTCGCGCCACGATTGGCGCCCCTCGAGCGTCTCATCGAGGCGAAGATCGTGAATGGCGACGCCCCATTGGAAGACGAACGCGAGACCGACCGCCGAGATCGGCTGAACAAGGTGGCTGAGGTTCCACGGTTGTTCCGGTGTGACACGCAAGAGGGCGTAGCCAACATCTCGGTCTTTCCCGACGATATTCGTGAACGTATGGTGTTCGAAGTTGTGGGAATGACGCCAGTCCTCCCCGGCGCAGACGTTGTCCCACTCAAAACGGTTCCCTGCGAGGTCTGGCTCCTTCGTCCAGTCGTACTGACCGTGCATGACGTTGTGGCCGATCTCCATATTGTCGAGGATCTTTGCAGCGGCAAGCATACCGACGCCGCCCAGGAAACTGAGCGGCCCGAGGCCGAAGTGGAGGAGCAGGCGACCGGCCGCTTCGAGGCGTCGCTCGGCGGCCTGGATCCGACGAAGATGGGCAAGGTCCTTCGCACCAAGATCGCGGATGACGGCGTCGCGAAGGGCATCGAGTTCGGCACCAAACGCCGCCATCTCTTCGGCATTCAGTGTACGCGAGGAGTCCCTCTTGAGCGCTGCTTTGGTCATCGTGCATCTCCAAGGTTCAATTCGAGGTCGCTCACGGCGCGCGACGTACAAAGGCGGATCTCTTCCGCGTAAGGTCCCGAGCGCTTGCCGGTCCGGAGGTCCTCGACGATGCCGCTCCGCTTTTCGCAGCGGCAACTGTTGCAAATTCCCTGGCGGCAGCCGTAGCGAGGCCGTTCCCCAGCCGCTTCGAGCGCCTCCAGCAACGAGGGCGTCGTGGCGACGGCGACGACGCGCCCGCGCCCGACCGCAACCTTCACCGGCGTAACCTCCCCTTCCCCGCGGAGCGACGCAGCGCTCTCGCGCGGCGCCTGAAAGCGCTCAGTGACGAGGACGCCCGTTGGAGTGCCCCCGACGTCACCGACGAAACGCTCCATCATCGGCGCTGGACCGCAGAGGTAAACCCTCGAATACGTGTGTCGATCGGGAACGATTTCGGCCAACCGCTCCGGCGTGAGCGGGCCGACAAGGAAGTGGACGCCGGCGAACGGAAGCGCCTCGAGTTCGCGACGAATCGCCTGCGGCAGCGCCGCCTCCGACCGAGCCGCATGCACGAAGACGACGTCACGAAGGCGATTACGCGCCGCGAGATCGCGGGCGATGCTGAGGATCGGCGTGATGCCGCTCCCCCCGCTCACCAGCAGCAGTTTCCCCGCAAAATCATCGGGAAGCACGAAGTCGCCGGCGGGGCGACCGAGGCGAAGCACGTCGCCGACACGTGCCTGCGTGTGGAGGTAGGTCGACAGGATCCCGTCCCGCGGCTCCCGAACGCGGCGGACCGAGATCTCGAAGGTGTGCCGATCACGCGTCGGCGCTGAGGAGATCGAGTAGCAGCGCTCGGTCCGCACGCCGTCGACGACCGCCGCCACCGGAACGAACTGCCCCGCCCGGTGCCCGGGCCAGTGGCGGTTCGGCGCGAGCACAAACGTTCGAAAATCCTCCGCTTCCTCGCGGATGGCGACGATCCGCGCGCGGACTTCCGTGAGCGACCAGAGGGGGTTCACCTCCTGGAGCCAAGGGTCGACAAGCGCCGGAAGCGCAGCGAGACGGTACGAAACGGGCGACGGGGACATCTTCGACTCCTTGGCGAGAAACCTACAGTCACGTAAGTTACAACGATGTAGGTAGCCGTCAAGGGAGGGCCGGACTTCTCCTCGAATCGTGACAATTCGCTGCAAAGCCGGGGTGCGACCAAAAATCGCGCACGTCGGACGCTCGTCGGAGAAGTTACGATGCTGAAGGTTCCCCACGAGGCAGTAGATTGCGCGCATGATCTTC
Organism: Myxococcales bacterium; assembly: GCA_013298325.1. GTDB lineage: Bacteria > Myxococcota_A > Polyangia > Polyangiales > Polyangiaceae > JAAFHJ01. Next base: position 10,800 of record JAAFHJ010000013.1, read on the forward strand.
CGTGCCCCGCGCCTCTCGGCGACCGCGCGCCGCGCCCAGCTCATCGACGTCGGCCGTGCCGTCTTTGCCCGCCGCGGCTTTGAAGGGGCATCGCTCGAGGAAATCGCTGAAAAAGCGAAAGTTTCTCGCCCGGTCCTCTACGAACACTTCGGCGGGAAGGAGGGGCTCTACGCGGTGATCATCGACCGCGAGATGGAGTACCTCGTGCGCCGAATCTCCGAATCGATCGGCGGCGGGACGCCTCGGGAGCGCGTGGAGGCGGCGGCGTTCGCCTTCTTTTCCTACGTGAAGGACCACCCCGACGGCTTCGCGATCCTCACCCACGACGCCCCCGTCACGACGGCCAGCGGCGGCCTCTCAAGCCTCCTCAACGACGTCGCGGAGCGGGTCGGTGAGGTCTTCGCCGCCTCCTTCAAAGAGGCTGGCTACGACCCAAAAACGGCGCCTATTTACGCACATGCGCTCATCGGCATGGTGACGTTCGTCGGCCAGTGGTGGGTGCAGAGCCACAAGCCCTCCGTCGAGGAACTCACCGCCCACATCTCCGCCCTCGCCTGGATGGGACTCCGCCAGCTTCCGAAGAAGCCGAAGCGCGTCCGCAGCAAATAGCTCGTTCCCAAGCCCCTTCGCTGCGACACGCGCGCCTAGGCGGCATCTCGGGCGGCCGCTAAGAGTCGCGGCCTATGGAAACACGCAATCTTGGAACGAGCGGCCTCCAGGTTCCTGTCCTCTGCCTCGGAGCCATGACGTTTGGCGAAGTCGACGAAAAGTCGTTTATGCACAAGGTCGGCTGCGACGAAGCGACGTCCTTTGCGATCATGAATCGCGCCCTCGAAAAGGGCGTTAACTTCATCGATACCGCCGACGTCTACGGGCCGGACGGCCTCTCCGAGAAGATCGTCGGTCGCTGGATGCAGCAGGAGCAGAACCGCGACCGTGTGATTATTGCTACAAAATTCCGCTTCCGCATGGGCGAAGGGGCGAACGGCACCGGCGCCTCCCGCTACCGGATCGTCCGCACGGTGGAGGAGAGCCTTAGGCGTCTTCAAACAGATCGTATCGATCTTTATCAAATCCATATGCAGGACGCCGACACCCCCGAGGAGGAGACGCTCCGCGCCCTCGATGATCTCGTCCGCGCCGGGAAAGTCCTCTACCTGGGGGCGAGCAATTACGCCGCCTACCGGCTCACCGAGAGCCAGTGGACGTCGCGGACTCAGCACCTCGAGCGCTTCGTCGCCCTGCAGATGCAGTACAGCCTCATCGCCCGGGAACTGGAGCGCGAGCACGTCCCGGCGTGCACACGCTACGGGATGGGGCTCCTGCCGTGGTCGCCCCTCGCGGCCGGCTTTTTGTCGGGGAAATACGAAAAGAGCCAGCCGCCCCCCGTCGGCGTACGCCTGGAAAAATGGAAGGATCGCTTCCGCGCCTTCGACAACGAGCGCGCCTGGACGATCCTGGACGCTGTTCGTGGCGTGGCAACGGCTCGCGGAGCGACACCGGCGATGGTCTCCCTCGCGTGGCTGCTCGCAAAGCCTTACGTTTCCTCCGTTATTTTCGGAGCGCGCTCCCTGGAGCAGCTCGACGAAAACCTCGCCGCCGCCGACTTCCGACTCAGCGCGGAGGAGGTCGCCACCCTTGACGCCGCGAGCGCCTTCGACCTCGGCTACCCGTACACGTTCATGGCGAACATTCAGAAGCGCTGGTAGCGGAACGCTGCGTTCCTGCACGTCGTTCGGCGGAAGCCGACAAAAGGGCGCTGGGCCCGTGCTAGCTCCGCCGCATGCGTGTTGGACGACTCGCGGCGGCGGCGCTCCTCGGAATTTTGGGTGCAGGCTGCACAAAATCGCCGAGCGAGTCTGCGAACCGGGAAACAGGCCCAGTCGCGGACATTCGCGAACGGACGGAACCCCAGGAACCCTCGATGCTTTCTCTGCTCGACAACCACGAATATCGCACGCGGAGCGTCGCCGCCCGCGAGCAGCCCGTCTCCCATCTGGTGGTCCTCCTCCATGGATTTGGTGCAGATTGCACTGATCTCGAGCCGGTCGCGCGTGCATTGGGTGCCTCGTCGCCGCACGCCGAGTTTCTCCTCTTGGAGGGGCTCGAAGCGGCCCCCGGCGGCCAAGGGCGGCAGTGGTTTTCGCTCGCGGGGATCACGTCGGAGAATCGCCCGGCCCGCGTCGCCGCTGCGGGCGAGACGGTGTCGGCGTGGATCGACCGGGAGCTCATCCGACGGGGGCTGCGGGCCGAACAGCTTGTGGTCGGCGGTTTTTCCCAAGGGGCGATCCTCACTGGGTGGCTAGTGACCGCGCGATTTGTTGCGCCGCCCGCCGCCGCGTTGATGCTCTCGGGGCGGTTTACGGGCACCCCCGTCGCCGCGAAGCTCTCGACCCCCGTCTTCATCGGGCACGGCGCCCGCGATCCGGTGATCCCGGTCGCCGAAGGGGAGCAGGCGGCGACGGCCCTTTCCGCCCGCGGCGCGGCAGTCACGAAACGCGTGTATCCTGCACTTGCCCACGGAATCGGCCCCGACGAACTGAGGGACGTTCAGGCCTTTCTCCGCGATCACGGCGTCCGATAATGTGACACAGCGTGCAAGAGTACACTTATTTTCTTGCAGAAAGGGTAACGACCGGTACTCTCGAAGTCCTCGGGCAGGCCTCGCGACGTCGCGAGCGCGTTCGTTCGGGAATCGGAGAGCGGACATGTCGAATGGGGCCCCTCACGTTTCGCGTGTGAATTCAGAAATTTGGCGATGCGCACCGGACGCATCCGCGCTCTGGCTCTCCTACCCAACCGGCCGCGTCCTTGCCTACTCGAACCCGGCGACCAGCCCGTTCACCGGCCTCGGCGCGCCGCCTGTCGGGGCACTTTTTTCCGATTTTTTTCCCCCGGAGATCGCGTCGGCGATCCGTTCCGCCCTCCGTGGCGACGCGTTGGCATCGTACTCCGCGCCGTCTCCCGCTTCGCGGACGGACGCGTTCCCCGCTTCGCGAACGGACGCGTTCCCTGAAGCGGCGTCTCGCCGTACGGAGACACGCGGTGCACCCGGCGCAGAGGCAGCCAGCGCGACATTTTCCCTGGAATCCGTGTATGACACACGGAACATCCAACGTGTCGGTCGTGTGACGGTGGAAGTCGTCGGAAAAGAGGCGCTCGTTCTGCTGGAGGCCGACGCCGGTGCCACCACGAGCAATGCCCGCTTCGTCGCCATCGTGACAGCGGTCGGGTCAAGCGAAGCTCCCCTCCGCCTCGATGGGGTCGTCCGCGCCTCCGTCGTCGACCTGCTCCGCGGGGCCGCCGGGGAGCGGTCGTGTCCGCCGATCGCCGAGGGGGACCTCACCCAACGAATCGCCCCATTTCGTGGAAAACTCGGGGAGAATAGCGCGGCAGTTCCGCTCCCGAGCCTCCTCCCCGGCGCAACTCCGGAGCCGCTCCGCACCGCGCTCGCCGCCGAAGGAATGCGGGCCTACGTGCGCATTCCGTTCGCCGCCGCGGGCAAAGACTATGTCGTCCACGCCGTCGCCCCGACCGTCGAGCGCGTGGGACCTTCGGTGAGGAAAGCACTCGTCACTCAGGCGGCAGCCGCCGTAGCGGCCGATCGCGCGGCGCGATCGGTCAAGTCTGCGGTCCGCGAGAGCACGGTCGGTGGGGCCGACGTAGTGCTCGAAGCGCCCCCACGACGCCACACGCTCCCCTACGCACCAGCCCTCGTTCCCGCCAGCGATGAGGCGCCGCGCCCCTCCGGTGTGCTTCGGCGCCCCGCCGAGGTCAGTGTTGCCCTGCTGGTCGGCGACTGTCGAAACCTTGGTCCGGCGCTTGAGGACGCCGACTGGGTCGTGGTGCGTGTGCGGGACGGCGCTGCAGCGGCCGCGATCGCCCACCAGCTTCGCTTTGACCTCTGTTTGATTGGCGCGTCGTTGTCCCGCAAAGACCTCGATGAACTTCAGATCGCACTTCGTACAAGAGCGGCGGAAGTCCCGGTCTGGCACGTGGGGCTCATTGAAGAAAAAATTCCCGGTATCCCCTTCCGAAGCGACGCGGAAATCCTGAGCTTCGTAGGCCGGATTCCGAGCTTTCGCGAAGCCCGCTAGCTACTTTTTCAGGCCCTCTCGGGTCGCCCGAAGGGCGGCGGCGACCTGACGTTTCGCGGTGTCTAGCGCCGCCGGCGTACCGCCAACGCCAAACGTTTGGAGGCCGTCGAGCGCATCGTTTGCGATCGCAGACGTCACCGTTTCCGACGATCCACCGACGAAAAAGTCGCGAGGCCCGCTTCTAAACCGAAGAAAATCGACAGCTTCTGCGACGCGCGTAAACTCTACCGGGACCGACGGGCGCTTGCGCGGGGAAGGCTTTCGGTAGTCGCCACGCAGGAAGAGTGCCGTGAGGGGGGCGCCGTTCATCGCTCCGCCGAGTTCAGTTCGGGTGAGCCACGCTTCCAACGTCCCGTCGCCGTCGACGTCCGCGTACCCTTGGAGCATCAAATAGCCATTGTCCTCCGTCGGGAAGTAGCTTTTGGCGAGCACTTCCATCTGCCCCTGTGCGCTCATTCTCCACACTTCGCTGAAGCCCTCGGAAGCCCGCTGGGTCAGCACAAACAAAATTTCGTCGTGGGTCTTGCAGCCGTAGGTCAACTCAATCGGCATGTCGAAGCTTCCGCCGCGGTCGCGGAGCAGCGCGGAGGCGTAGCCGATGACGTGTTGACGGATGGCTGTCGCCTCCGCCGAAGAAGGCTCCGTGCACGCCACGGGCGGTGGAAACCCGGAAGGCAGCACTCCTCCATACTCCGCCGAAATCTTGTAACTTTCTCCCCGAAGACGGGGTTCAACGACGAGCGAAGACGGACGTGCGCGGAAGCAGACGCGCTCCGCGTCGGTGGCGTTCCAAAGCGACTGAACGACGTCCGCGGCGTCGCGCGCAACCCCCGTAGACACATCGACGGCGAGGACCTCTTGCGGCGCCCACCGTCGCGAGCGCTCACTGGCCAGGCCGAAGCCGGCCGGGAAGAAGCCGAACGCCGCGTGGGCCGGCACGCGCTCCACGAGGATCGGCTCGACCACTGTGTTGTAGGGCAGCGTCCGCGTAAAGGTGACCGACCGCGATCCGCCACCAAAATAGACACGAAATGTGCGCTCTTGCCGCCACTCGCGGCGGTCCGGCGCGATCTCAAGGAATGCGTCGGCGAGCCCGTCGCCATCGAAGTCGTAGGTGGGGGAGTCGTCGTCCAGCGCTTCTTCGGTCCCGTCGCCGTAGAGGGCCGTCTGATCGAGAGCGGCAGCCGTCGAATCCATCACGCGGACCGGCGGCTTGCCCGCCTGGAGGGACCAGACGTCGGCACCGTGCTCGTCCCCTTCCGAGCGCGAGTAAAAAGACCACGATTCTCCGACGATCCAGGGGGATCCGGGGAAATAGCAGCCGAAGTGGTAGGTGGGGCTGACCGGCGCTTCGATCCATTTCGCGTCGCCGGAAGCGGTTGTGCGCTTGGGGAGGAGCGGCGCCAACTGCCGCTGCGCGACTTCGATTTGCGCCTCCGTCGGGCGCGGGCAGACCCCGGCCGGCACGGAAGGCAACGGTGTCGGGGGGGCACACGAGGCGGCCGCCGGCGGTCGGGTATCGGGCCCCGGCGCCTTCGGCATCGACGGCAGGACCGGCATTGCAAGCCCCTGCGACGGCATCGGGGGCGTCGCGCGCTTGGCGCAGGCCGCGGAGATAGACACGGCCAGGAGGGCGAAGGCGGCAAGAGCGAGTGGACGCACGGCGCGGAGCCTCGCACGCCCGTCGGAAATCAGCGAGGCCTCGCTCCCGCGCAGACGGTGCACGAAGGTGCGGGCTCTGCGCGACCGCGCCGCCAGTGCGTGTACCCTGCACAAGGCGCGCACCGCTGCATTTTGCTACACAAATGCGCGAAACCTGCACGGCGGACGGACGGCGCCCCAAAGAGGCACGGCGCCTGCTGTCGGGCAGCCATGGGGGATGGCTACGACATTTTGGATGCGCTTGGCGCCGGCGTTCTCGTCGTCGGCGCAGGGGGGCACATCGAATACGCAAACGTGGGGGCCTCGGAGGTTTTGCGACGGCCGGTGCCGCAAATCATCGGCCGCCCGATCGGCGACGTCCTCTTGCCTATCGAGGCGCTCCCCACCACCGGCGAACGACGCGAGCTCACCGTTCGGCTTCCGACGGGCGCGGCGACCGTCATCGGCCTCTCTGCGACGATCGGTCCGACGGGGACACGAACGCTTCTTTTTCAAGAAATTACAGCCATTTTGGAGCTTCGTCGTCAGCGCGATCGCCTCCTTCAAATGGCGGCGCTCGGCGACGCGCTCCCCTCGATGCTCCACGAATTGCGAAACCCGCTCGCCGCCATCACGAGCATGCTTGAGGTCCTCGTCGAAGACGCATCGACGGAGGAGGGGGGCCTCCGCGACGACCTCCACACCGTCCTCTGGGAGGTTCGTCGCATGGGCCTCACGCTCCAGGGCGTCGGGAGCCTCGCGCATTCCGTGCATACCGCACGCTTGGTCGCCGTCGATCACGCCGTCGCCGAGGCGGTTCGAGTCCTCGTCCCGACGGCGGAGCGCAAGGGAATTACCTTGCGGACCGAGGTCGCAACGATGCCCCTTCTCCCCCTCGATTGGGGTGTGATCAGCGGCGTCGTCTTCAACCTCACGCGGAACGCCATCGACGCCTGTCGCGCCGGCGATCGCATCGTGGTTTCGAGCCAGCTGATAGCGAGGAGCGAGACCCTCTCGGACCGAGGCGACCAGCAGGGCGCGGGGGCTGCAGCGACCTTCCTCCTCCGCGTCGCCGACAGCGGCCCCGGAATGACGAGCGATGTGTTGGGCCGGTGTTGCGAGCTCTTTTTCACAAGCAAGGAAAACGGCTCGGGGGTCGGTCTTGCGCTCTGCAAACAAATCGCAGAGTCCTCGGGAGGAAATCTAAATATTACCAGTTCCCTTGGAACAGGAACGACGGTCACGGTCGATATCCCGATTCAGGATAGCATCGCAATTTAGGAGGGGAATCCATGTCACGTGTAGACAGTCTCAATCGAATACTTCGTAGCCTGCAGAGCACGTCACCCGACGTCGAAGCGAGCGCACTCATCTCCGAAGACGGCCTCATGATCGCGAGCGCGCTCCCCCAGCACGTCGACGAGTCGCGCGTGGCCGGCATGAGCGCAACGCTCTCCAGCCTCGGCACGCGCGCGGCGACCGAGCTCGAACGTGGAGACGTCGAAGAGGTCCTGGTGCGAGGAAAAAACGGGTATGCGGTGATGATGACCGCAAGTTCGGGGACGCTGCTGCTCGTCTTGGCAAGCAAGCAGGCGAAGCTCGGCCTGATCTTCCTCGACGTACGTCGCGCCATCGAAGATATCCGGAAAGTGCTCTGAGGGGGAACAGCCATGGCACACGAAACACTCTTTGATAATGGCACGCATCGGAACGTACTTCTCGAGGATGTACCGTCCGGAGGTCTCGCCGTTCAGTCGAATCAACACCTCATTATCGACGGCGCATCGGGAATGATCCTCGACCCTGGAGGACACAAAGTTTACTCAAAAGTGCTGTCTGCGACGACGAGTCAGCTCGGTCGTGCACGCCTCGAAACGATCTTTCTTTCCCACCAAGATCCAGACATCGTCGCTGCCGTCAACGGATGGCTGATGACGACCGACGCCACGGCCTACGTCTCCGAATTGTGGACGCGGTTCGTCCCCCACTTCGGCCTCGATCGCCTCGTCGAAGGGCGCCTCTTGGGCATCCCTGATGGTGGCCAGCGACTCCGTGTAGGATCCACGGATGTGCTCATTCTCCCGGCGCACTTCCTTCATTCGCCGGGCAATTTCCACGTCTACGATCCGGTTTCCAAGATCCTCTATTCGGGAGATCTCGGCGCGTCACTCGGTCCCGAGTACCGGGTCGTCCCCGATTTCGACGCCCACATTCCGACGATGCTCGGCTTTCACCGCCGCTACATGGCGAGCGGCCGCGCCATGAAGGCGTGGGTCCGTATGGCACGAACCCTCGAAATTTCGGCGATCGCGCCCCAGCACGGGGCCCTCTTTCGTGGCCCCGAAATGGTCGGTCGCTTCCTCGACTGGTGCGAGTCGCTGGAGTGCGGAGTCGACCTCATCGACACCTACAGCGTTCCGGCCTGAGGCGCGCCGATGGACACCATCCTGCTGCTCGAAGACGAGGACACGCTCCGCCGGTCGATGGCGCGCGGCCTCGCAAAGCTCCACGACGTCGAAATTCTCGAGGCGGCGACGGTCGCGGAAGCGCGGGCGTTTCTCGAGCACCGACGGCCGCGGCTCGCGATTTCCGACTTCGATCTGCCGGATGGCACCGGGCTCGAACTTGTCGCCGCCCTTGAGAAAAACGGCCTCCGCGTCCCGATCGTGTTCATCTCCGCCTACGTCGCGAAGTTCCGAAGCCGGCTGCCGCCGACCGGCGACTTCGAGGTGTACGAAAAGCCGCTGGCGCTCGATCGGTTGCGCGCGATCGTCGAGGACAAGCTCGTGGGGGAGCCGCCCCCCTCGCCGTTCAGCGTGACCGATTACGTGCAGCTTGCAGGTATGGGCGGCCACACTGTCGCCATTGAGGTGACGTCGGTGGCCGGCCGGGGTCGAATCGTGGTGCGCAGCGGCCAAGTGTGGACCGCGCAAGACGAGCGCGGGACGGGACTTGAGGCGTTTCGCCGGCTCGCGTTTCTTGCGGCCCCGGCGATTCGCGTTCGCACCCTCGAAGGCGACGACCCGGGCCCGCGCGACATTCGAGGTTCCGCGGAGGCGGTTCTCCTCGAAGCCGCCCGCCAGCACGACGAGCGCGGTCGCGATGAGCCGCCAGAGGTCCAGAACGCCGCTCTGCCGTCGGTGCTCCCCTCGGTTCGACCGCCGCCACGTCCGTCATCGCGCCCGACGACGACCCCCCCCCAAATCGCGCGGCGGCCGATCACGATCCCAAGCCCGCCGCAGGCGCCGCGGGAGACGCTGCTGTCGGCCCAGCCGCTGAGCACGGGCGCGAAATTTCGGTTTGAAGAGCTCTTCGACCGCGGCGTCGATGCCCTCCTAAAGAAGGATTATCGGGCCGCCTATCTTTGCTTCGCGGAGGCGAGCGAGATAGACCCGAACGACGGACGCGTCCGCGCAAATCTGAAGCGTTTGGCCGCCTTGGGGTTCGGATGAACGCGAAGAAGCTCATCGGCGAGGACCTCCCCGTTGCCGTCGCCGGGGTGGCGCTCGTCGCCGGACTCGCGCAAGCACTCGGCGCGGCGACCGCGTACACGACACCGCCCGAACCGTCGCGGACGGTGCCACCGCAACCCGCTTCCGCGTCTCCGCCCAGCGAAGCGCCGGATCAGAGAACAAGTTCGTCTCCGCCCAGCGAAGCGCCGGATCGGAGAACAAGTTCGTCTACGCCCGGCGACGCGCAGCCTCCATCCGCCCCGTGCCCCGCAATCACGATCCCGTTTGCGCTCGGCAGTGCCGAGCTCGACCGCGAGGCTCGCCAGAGGACGCAGGCACTGGCGGTGTGGGCTACCGCCCATCCGGAGGCGACGTTCGTCTTCGATGGCCATGCCGACACGCGCGGCGACGACATCGCGAACCTGCGTTTGAGCAAGCTACGTTCATCCAATGTATCTGCCATTTTTCAATCTTTGAAGATCGACAAATCTCGCCTCACTGCCCGCGGCTTCGGGACATTCGTTCCCGCCGGTGGAGTGGCGGAGGACCGTCGTGTTGCGATTACGATTCTCGGAGGCACCTGCCCTCCGGCGGAAGGAGTCGCTCGATGAGCTTCGTGCCGTACTTGTTCGCGGTGGGCGCTTCTGCGTCCCTCTTTACGTCCGGCTATCTCTTCGGAATCCGGAAAGATAAATCGCTTCGCGCGGCGGTTCAGGCGGAAGCGGCTCGCTTCGCGGAGGAGGCGCTCGGTGGCGCTGCCGAGTTGGCGCGCCTCCGGGAAGACCTTCAAATTGCGGTGCGGACGCTTGCCCATCGCGACGAGGAGCAGCATGCACTCCGCGAAGAACTCGCAGGGGTACGCCAAGAGGCTCTTTCCAACCCCCCACTTCCGAAGCATTTTTCTTTGGAACCACCGCCGGAAACAAACACCGATCCGGTCCATCGTTCCCTCGTTCAATCCCTCCGCGCACGAACGTGGACGCTCCGCGATCTTTCAGACCTTCTCGAGTGCATCGCCCAGGAGACCGGCCTCACGAACATCGTCCTCGCCGACGACGCCGGCCTCGCACTCGGGGCGAGCGTGGGCACGCGGAACGTCGATGCGATCGCGGCAACAGCGGCCCTTGTGCTCCTGCAGCTGGAACGCTCGGAGGGGTTTGGCGGGGCGCGACCGATTGCCTGCGTGGTCCTCGACGACGATCACGGGCAGACGGTCCACCGCCTCTTCCGCGTCGGCCCGCCAGGCGGCACCGATCGCGGTTCGCGGTTCACGCTCAGTGGGTTCGCGCGCGGCTTCGAACCGTCCCCGGCGGTGCTCGACGGCGCCCTCCCGACGCTCGATCAGATGCTCGCCCGGGACGGCTAACGCGTTCAAAACACGCGGTTTTCGGAAGCCGCGGCGCAGACGTGCTTCACGGGTAAACGCTCAGCGGCAGCTTCCGGTCGCCTTCACGCTCGTCCCGGCACCGGCGGCGACGCAGTCGTTGTCGTAGGTCTTGCCATCGCAGCCGCAAACCGGCGACGAGACGGCAGGGCAGACGGTCGGCTTGACCGCGCAGGTGCCGCTCTGGTCAGCGGCGCCGCACTGGGAGGCGACGTCATACTTGCAGTACTCGGCCGACGCGCAGAGGATGCCGGCGATCCCCCCACACATCTTTCCGACGGTGGTGCCGCCGTCGGTCGGGGTGCCGGCGTCGTCCCCCGGCGTGGCTTCGCACGCGCCCGCCGCGCGGACCGACGCGCCGGCCCCCGCCGCAGAGCAGTCGCTCGCGTAGGTTTTGCCGTCGCAGCCGCAGACCGGCGCGTAAAGGGCCGGACAGATCTCCGGTTTCGGCTGGCACGTCCCCCCTTGATCGCCGGCGCCACACGCGGCGAGCGCACAGTATTGGCCGCTCGGACAGGCGACGCCGGCGATCCCGCCACAGACGTTGCTGCCGGTGCACGCCCCCGACGACTTGACCGACGTTCCCGCCGCCTGAGCGCGGCACTCGTTGTCGTAGGTCTTTCCGTCGCGGCCGCAGACCGGCCCGTAGATCTCGGGACAAACCGTCGGTTTTCCTTGGCAAACGCCCGCCGAGGCGGTCGCCTCTTGCTTGCAGAAGGCGCTGGTCACACAGGCGGTTTTGTCGTCGCAGGTGCTGCCGATCGCAGCCCCCTGGTCGCCGACGACAGCGACGTCGGCGGTGCAGCCGACAGAGACGGCGGCGGAGCTAGCAAGGAGCGAGAGGGCGAAGAGGGGTGCGGTGAGCTTCATGCCAAACGTTGGTCGCGTGTTCGCCACATCCGTCACGAAATCGACCAAGCGCTTTTCTTCACGCGCTCACGGCCCCGCGTCGGACGCGTCGGACGCACCTGCATCCTGCACGTTTGCATCCTGCACGGAGGTGTCGTTGCCTGCATCCTGCACAGAACTATCGCTGCGCGCCGACGAGGCGACGAGACGGAGGTAGTACTGGGCGCAGGTGTTGTTGCGAACGAAGACGCCATCCGCGGTGACGTTGGTGAACGTCGCCAGGTCGCCTCCGGCGAGGGTAAAAGTATCGCCATTTGTTGGCGAAAGCGGCGTCGGCGACGAACTAATGTAGGGGAGCAGTAGGTCGGGCCGGCGACCGCCGAACTCAGGCCACCGGAAAAAGATGGTCCGGCGCGGGCCGTAGTCGATCCACTCGGCGTCGATCGGATTCGACTCCCACGTGTCACGGTCGAGGAGGCGACCACTCCCGGCGGGGCGCTCGACGAAGGTGTCTTCGCAGGAGCGGTCGAAGCAGCCGGCGCTCGGGATCGTGCTCAGTACGAGGAGCGCAAGCGGCAGCGGCGCAAGGAGGGCGCCTGCCGCCATTCCCTTTGAAAAACGGGGTCTTGTCTTCATGCGCCGAGCACTTCGGCGGCGTGGAGCGCGTGGTAGGTCAGGATAAAATCGGCGCCGGCGCGGCGAATCGAGCCGAGCGTCTCCAGCATTGCGCGTTCCAGGGAAATCATCCCGCGGTCGGCGGCGGCGTGGAGCATCGAGTACTCGCCGGAGACGTTGTACGCGCAGAGCGGCAGCGTGCTCGCGTCGCGGACGGCGCGAATGATGTCGAGATAGGCGAGCGCCGGCTTGACCATGAGCATGTCGGCCCCCTCTTCTTCATCGAGGCGCGCTTCGCGGAGCGCTTCGCGAGCATTGGCCGGGTCCATCTGGTAGCCGGCGCGATCGCCAAACTGGGGGGCACAGTCGGCGGCGTCGCGGAAGGGGCCGTAATAGGCGCTCGCGTACTTCACCGCGTAGGAGAGGACGATCACATCCTGGCGACCGTCGCTGTCGAGGGCCGAGCGAATCGCCCCAACGCGGCCGTCCATCATGTCGCTGGGGGCGACGATGTCGGCGCCGGCCTTGGCGTAAACCCGAGACATCTCAGCAAGAATTTCGACAGTCGCGTCATTGTCGACGTCGATCTGACCGTGGGCGTCGGTGTGGAGCACGCCGCAATGGCCGTGGTCGGTGTACTCGTCGACGCAGACGTCGGCCATGACGACGAGCTCGGGGACGGCCCCCTTCATCGCCGCGATCGCGCGGGGGACCGGACCGTTCGGGTCGAGGCCGACGATGCCTTTGGCGTCCTTCTTTTCGGGGATCCCAAACAAAATCGCCCCGAGGATTCCACGTGCCTTCAGCTCGGCGGCGATTTTACCTGCATCTTGCACGGGATGCCGGAAGACGCCGGGCATCGATGCGATCGGCTTCGGGGCCGAGAGGTTCGCGTCGAAGAAGAGGGGCAGCACGAAATCGCTGGGGGCGAGGCTGGTCTCGCGCACGAGCTTGCGGAGGGCATCGGTGCGTCGGAGACGGCGGGGGCGAATCGTCGGAAAACCCATAGACCGAGCCGCTTAGTCGCTTTTTCGGTCGCTGGGAACGAAGCGCTTCACTGCGGGGCGCAGGTCGAGACGCCGGCACCGACGATCGTCGCCGGGGTCGTTGCGACGACGACTTCGCTGTTGTCCGCCGGCCGGTACCGGGTGACGGTCGTCGCACCGCCCGGCGAATTGAAGATGTAGAAATCATTGCCCCAGAAGGCGAAAGCAAAGGCCTGCCCGGCCCCGCCCGCTTGGAGGCGGTTGCGCCCAATCACACGGGCATTCGACTTATCGAGTTGCGCGAGCGCCGACCCATTTCCAAAGTCATCCGGTGCATAGGCGAAGAGGCGACCATCGCCGGTCCCGGTCAATTCGCTGCGTCCGAGGGGGGGCGCGGTCGTGCCGACGATATTGAGCTTAAACGTGCGGGTGTCGATCCATCCCAATTGAGACGGGTTCACGCCGTTGCCATCTTCATGCATCACGAATAGGCGCTCGGCGGGGCCACCGGCCTCCGAGGAGAACCCCATTCCAAAGGTAGAAAATCCGCTTTGATTCGGGGCGAACGGCGTCGCCGCGCAGGCGCCCGAGCGCGTGCTCACGCGGAAGAGGTTGCCATCGGAATAGACGACGTAGGCGACGCCGTTCCGATCGACCGCCATCGAAAACGGCGTTTCGCCCGCGGCTGCCGGGCAGCTGAGCGGTCCAACGAGGCGGAAGGAGCTCGTCGGCGGATCGAACGCGTACAGGTCGTTTTGGCTGCTGACGACGTAGATCAGCGTCTGCGACGGATCGGTGCAGTCGCGGCGATCGACGTCGGCGACACCGGCCTCAATGGGGGGCAGCGCATCGATGTCGACGAAGGCATCAACCTCGCCATCGGCGGCGTCGAGACCGGCATCGGTGGAGGAGTCGGTGTCGGGGCGAGCATCGGCCACCGGTGCGTCGAGAGCAGCATCGGCGACGGGGAACCCGGGGTCGGGCGCCTCGGTGTCGGAAAGAAGACCGCTGCGCGTCCCACAGGCGGCGAGCAGAACGACAAGGGCGAAGCGAGACCAGGTGCGCGGGTTCACGGCGCGCACCTTGGCAGAATGCGGGGAACACGCAAGAAAGTTGCAGTGTTCCCGAGGGCGCGTGCTTGATGGATCCGCCATGAATCGCCACCGCCCCTCGCCTGCTGCGCAACGAAATTCGCCGGTTGCTCGGAACCGCCTCCGATTTGCGGCGGTCGCGGCGCTCCTCGCGGCGTGCGGGTCGCGGACGGGCCTGCTCGCCGACACGTCCCCGCCGGAACCGGACTTCCCGATCTACGACGCCGCCGCCGACGTCCCCGATGTTGTCGACGCCAAGGACGCACTTCCCACCATTGAAGCGAGCGTCAACGCCGACGTCGATCGACGCGACTGCCCCGATCCTTCGGCCACTTTTATCTATTTGATCTCGAGCGAAGACGAACTGTACAGCTACTATCCACCCGATGGCACCTTCAAGGCGATCGGCTCCGTCCAGTGCCCGACTGCAACGCCGAACCAACACCCGTTCTCGATGGCCGTCGATCGTCAAGGTGTCGCATACACCGTATTTACAGACGGTCACCTCTATCGAGTGAGCACAAAGACCGCCGCCTGCGCAGACACCGGCTTTGTCCCCAATCAATCGAATTTTGGTCAATTTGGAATGGGATTCGCCAGCGAAAATGGTGGCCCGTTGGAGACGCTCTTCGTCGCCGGAGATGAGGCGTTTGGGAGCGCGGGGCTCGGCCGGATCGATACGTCGACATTCCGCCTTACGCCGATCGCGCCTTTCGTCCCCGACCTGTCACGCGCCGAGTTTACCGGCACCGGCGACGGCCGCCTCTTTGGCTTCTACGAGAAGCCCGGCGCCACCGGAACCTACGTCGGCGAGATCGACAAGCGGAGCGCGAGGGTGCTCGCCGAGACCCCCCTTCCAAAGGTAGTACTTGGAAATGCTTGGGCATTTGGCGTATGGGGTGGCGATTTCTACACGTTCACCAGCGCC
>JAAFHJ010000130.1 GCA_013298325.1 Myxococcales bacterium
TGGCTCGCCGAGCGGCCGGTACTCCTGGATATTCCTGACAAACCGCCGGTCGCCGCCGGCGTGCGCATGCGTGAGGAGGAGGTCGCCACCACCTTCCGCACCGTCGTTTTCTACTTGCCCGCCTCTGTGCTCGTCCTGTTCGCGGCCGTCTTCTTCTTTCGCCGGAGTGGGGATCGTTATCTCACGGCGGAAACCCCGGAAAAGCCTGCAAAAAAGAGTCCTTCCAAGAAGCGTGTATCTTCCAAGGAAAGGCGATGAGCGGCCGGAGCTCCTTCGTGGTGCCGGGGCTCCTCGCCGTGATCGCCCTCGGGCTCGGCGTCGCTCTCGTCGTCGATCGGGCCAAGCACGAGGCGGTCGATCCCGAGCGGGCGGACCGTCTCCTCCCGGCCTTCGTTGCGTCGCGCGTCTCTGACCTGACAATCCGCGACGGGCGCGGCGAGGAGATTTCCCTGGTGCGTGCCGCTGGCGAGGCGAATCTTTTTCGGACGCAGGCGGGCGATGACGTCGAAGTGGTGAAGCTTGCACGCCTTTTTGCGGCCCTGGAGCGTGCGGCGCCGACTCGTGTCGTTGGCGCCGGGAGCGTTGGCACCGTCGCCGGGACGCTCGTGTTTTCCTCGGTGGACGAAAATCGTGCATCCTACAAGCATACGGTGACCGTCGGTGCCGAGGCCCCGACGCCGGCCGGCGCCCGCTACGTACAGGTCGATGGCGGCCCGATCGTCGTCGTGACCGCCGACGTCGCTGCCGATTTGACCCCCTCGCCAGCGCTCCTCCGGGACCGAAGGCTGCTCCCCGTCGGGTTGCCGGCCCTCGCCCGCCTGGAGGTCACCGAGCGCGGGCGAACGACGCTCTATGAAACCCGAGACGGGCGCATGTACGTCGGCTCCGCACCGGTGGCCCGCGTGACCAGCGACGCCCTTCGCGGGATCTTTGCCGACCTCCTCGCCGATCAGCCGCTTCCATCAAATGTGGAAGATCCGCCCATCAATCAGCGAATCTCCGTGCGCATCCTCGACGACAAAGGGGCCGAGGCGGCGACGCTCCTGCTCGGGCGCGAGGGGGCTGCCTGCCCGGAACACGACGCAATCGCCAGCGTCGTTCGCAGCGGGAAGCGGACGGTAGCCTGCGTATCTGGCGAAATATATAGGGTATTTGAGAGTGCTTACGAGGCGCGCGTCGACGACAAGCTCGCCCCCGTTCGCAGCGATGAAGTGCATACGATCCGCATTCGCCAGGGGGGCGAGGGGGCCACCTTCGTGCATGTTGCACGCGTTGGCGCCGGCTGGAGCGATTTCTCCTCGGGGGCTGCCGTCGCGCTCCCTGCCGATCAAGTTGCTTTGATTCAGCGTTGGCTCGCGGCGGTCCTCACCGTCGCCGGCACGCCGACCCTCGACCGTCGCGACCACGGCCCATCCGCAATAAGCGTTTCGCTGGAGGGGGCGCTCCCGGGCGGCTCCGAGCGCCCCTTCACCTTCGACCTCGAGCGGGCCGGTAACGGTTGGGTCGCCGAAAGGGGCGATGGCGGTTGGCTCCACTTTCCGAGCGGCCACGCGCTCCAGGGCATCGTCCCGTTCGCCGGCATGTTCGCCCCCGCCTCGCTTGCCGCCAAACCGCCGACGGTCGCCGACCTCCACGAACTCGCCATCGCCTGCGAGGGGCGCCCCCTCGAAACGATCCGCCGCGAGGCGGGCGCGTTCTCCTTCGTACCGGCCGACGGGCGTCGCGTCGATGCGGCGGCGGTCGCCGGAATTGTGGAGGAATTTTCGAGGCTTCGTGCCGATGCGTGGCTGCCGGGGCCGCCGCCTGCTGTTCCTGCATTGTGCACGCTTTCCGTCGACGGCCCCCTCCGGCTCTCCCTCTTCGCGGAGGGCGTCGCGGCACTTCCCGACGGGCGGACGTGCCTCCTCGACGCCGCCTTTCTCACGCGTCTCCAGCGCGGCGTGGCCGACCACCACCTCGTTCCTGTCCTCTCGCCGAATGCGATCGTCGCCGTCCGGTGGAAGCCGGACGGGGGCGCAGAAGGGCCCCGCGAGGCAGCGCCGATCGCCGAGCTGCTCGTACCGGCCGTCGCGGAAAATCTTTCTAAAACATCGAAGGTTTCCCCGCTTGGTGTCCTGACGTTGACGACGCGGGTCGCCGAGGGGGGCACCCGCGACACGCGCTACTGGGTGAGCCGAACAGAAAACGGCCGCCTCGCACTTGGCGAAGCGACCGTTGGGAAGCGGTCGGTGCTCGGCGACGAGGAGAGCAAGCAGCTGCTCGGCCTGCTCGGTCGCGATCTTCCGCTCAAATAGTCGCCTCAAGGGCGACCGCTGCGCCAGGGCGCGAGAGGTCGAGGCGCACCGGAACGACGATCATCGGGATGCCGAGCCGCTGGAGACGACGCTGGACCATCAATGCCGTTTCATTGTGCAAGATTCGGTTCCAGATCGTGTCGTCTTCAAAGAGCAGTTGCCCTGCAACAAAGAGCGCTTTGCGGTAGCGTTTCGCGAGATCGTTGGCGATCTTCTCCACCTCGACGGCGACTTCGGTCCCGACGGAGAAGGCGCTCGCTGCGGTCAAACCGAGCGTTTTTGCATAGCATTCGTAGCGAAGCAAGTTCTGGCGCGTCCGTCGTTCAAGCGCGGCCAATTGATCTTGCCCTTTGAAGGACTCAGAATCGACGACTGCCACGCTCACAAAAATAACGCCGGAAAAGTGATTCGGGAACATCCGAAGCAGCGTAAGAAGGGCGTGGCGCCCAAGGCCGCTGTAGCCGCCCACAAGCAGGATCGCGACCGGCTTCGCCGGATCCGGGTCGGTCGCGGCGTGGTGCTCGGCGAGCCCCTTCGTCGGTCCGTCCTGGAAGACCTCGTGCTCGCTCGTCGATCCTGCAAGCAGCTCTTCGGTCGGCGATCCTTCGACTTCGGGCGGCGAGGGGAGGTCCTGATCGAGCTGACGAAGCGCGCGGACCACCTTCGTATAGTGGCGTTTGATGAGCATGCAGGCGACCACAAGAGCGGTCGTAAGAACGATGGTGATCCAGCCACCTTCGGCGAATTTCTCGCGAATGGTAATGACGAGAATCGTTAAGCAGAGCAAGAGACCAATGCTGTGGGAAAAGAGCGAGCGCCCCCAGTTCTTGTGCTCCTTCCGGTGGCGAATCCAGAAGCGGACCATCGCCAGATTGGAGAGCGAAAACGTGAGGAATACATTGATCGAGTACATGACGACGAGCTTCGAGACGTCGCCGCGGGTGTAGGCGAGCGCAAGAAACGCGGCCCCTGCCATGATCATCACGCCGTTGCGCATGGAGAGGCGGTCGGAGAGCGCTGCGAAGCGGTGGGGGAGCCAAGAGTCGGTCGCCATGTTCGCCATGACGCGCGGGCCGTCGAGAAAGCCAGCTTGCGCGGCGACGAAGAGGAGCGTCCCTTCGGCGACCAAGGCGGCGATCACAAACGCGTTTCCGACGCGGAGACCGCCGATGCTCCAATGACCGGCAATCCGCTCAAAGAGGACCGCGTTCATCGTTTTCCCTTCTTCGGGGTGGGCGTGCACGAGGAGGTACGAAAGAAGGATTCCGCCGGCGGTGAGCGCGAGCGAGACCGCCATGAGGACCATCGTCCGCTTTGCCGTCCGCACGCGCGGCTCCCGCATCATGGCGACGCCGTTGGAGACCGCCTCAATGCCGGTATAGGTGCCGCCTCCCATCGAATACGCGTGGATAAATCGGCTCATGAGGCCGACGGCGCCGAGGGTCGCCGCGCTGTGGGCGACGTTCGATTTCACTTCCGCGGTGACCGCGCCAACGTCCCCTGCGTGGCCGCCGATGGCGACAGCGAGCGCAATCACGTGGGTAATCAAGAAGATGACGAAGATCGGAACGAGCGAGGAGACCGACTCCTTCGCGCCTCGAATGTTGAGAAGCGTCAGGAGGGCGATGCCGGTGAAGGCGACCGGGAGCTTCCAGGGGAGGAAGCTTGGCGGCAGAAAGCTGAAGATGGCGTCGGCGCCGCTCGCGATCGAGATCGTGATCGTGAGCACGTAGTCGACGAGGAGCGCCGACCCGGACACCACCCCGACGCGCTCGTGGAGGAGCTTTGACGCGACGACGTATCCGCCACCGCCGGAGGGGAACTGCTCAATAATGCGTGTATAATTGTCACTGAGAACAGTGACGGTGGCGGCCGTCGCGAGGGCCAGGAAGAAGGCGAGGCCGGTATGCTCGCCGAGCGCCCGGAAGGCCTCATCGGGCCCGTAGGCCGACGAGCTAAGTCCGTCGGCGCCGAGGCCGACCCACGCCAGCAGGGCGACAAGGGAGAGCTTGTGAAACGCGTCGGGGTCTTTGACGTCCTTCGGGGGGCCGAAGAGGAGGGTGCGAAGTCGCTGCGCCATAGGGCAGGGACTAGGCCCACGCCTCCATGGGCGGGGATCAAGAACTCATAAAGACGGCGGTCTACGGCGCCCTTTCAACGGGCAAAAATTGCAAAGAGAGTGCAGAGTACACCAAGCGA
Organism: Myxococcales bacterium; assembly: GCA_013298325.1. Taxonomy (GTDB): domain Bacteria; phylum Myxococcota_A; class Polyangia; order Polyangiales; family Polyangiaceae; genus JAAFHJ01. Next base: position 4,494 of record JAAFHJ010000130.1, read on the forward strand.
TTCCTGGGTGCCGAAGGGGCGCCGCAGCAGCAACGAGGGGACCCAGGCGACGAGTCCGAGGGCGACAATTAGGATGGAAAAACGATGGTTTCGTCCGCTTGCTTCTCGGTCGGGGGGATCGGTCTCCGGCGCGTTCGGAGGCGCGGGGCATCGGTAGGGGGACATCGTCTCTGGTGTAGAGAACGCCCCCGTCAATCGGCGTAGAGAGCCGACGGCTCCCGATCAAGATTGGATCAAGAGATCAAAGTTTGAAGCGGTAGCCGACGCCGGCCTCGGTCAGAAAGTGGGCGGGGCGGGACGGATCGACCTCAAGTTTGTGGCGGAGGTTCTGGAGGTAGACCCGCACGTACTGGGTCTGGCCGATGGCGTTAGGTCCCCAGACTTCTTTCAAAATTTGGCGATGGGTGAGCACGCGCCCCTCGTGACGCGCGAGGTACGAGAGGAGCCTCCACTCGATCGGTGTAAGATGCACCTCTTCGCCGGAGCGCGCGACGAGCCGCTTTTCCAGGTCGATCAGGAGATCTCCCGCGGTGATCTGCGTCGTCTCTGCCGGCCCCTCCTGGGCGGCGTGGCGAAGCGCGACGCGAATGCGTGCCAGCAATTCGCCGGTTCCGAAGGGCTTCACCAGGTAGTCGTCGGCCCCGGCGTCGAGCGCTTTGACCTTGTCCTCCTCGCGGCCCCGCGCCGACAGCACCAGCACGGGGACCTTCGTCCACTCGCGGAGGCGGGCGATGACCGAGAGGCCGTCGCCATCGGGAAGTCCGAGGTCCAGAATGACGAGATCGGGGCGGTGCATCGACGCCGCGACGACCCCCTCCTCGGCGGAACCGGCCGGAACCACACGAAAACCGCCTGCTCCGAGGGCAACCTGCAACAATTTTTGAATGGCCCCTTCGTCGTCAATGACGAGGACGAGTGGGGCGTTTCGCGACGCTTGATTCATCGTTCTTCCTGCTCCGCGTAGGCTTCCACGGCGGCACCCGGCAAGCGCACGCGAAAAATTGTCCCGCCGCCTTCGCGATCTTCCCACGTAAGATCGCCGCCATGGGCCCGGGCGATTCCTCGACAGATCGAGAGTCCGAGGCCGAGCCCACCGTTGCCGGCATCGGCGCGGGCGAGCGGCTCAAAGAGCGTCGCTCGGCGGCCGGCTGGCACCCCGGGGCCGCGGTCAGAAATGGCGATGCTGAGCGCGGGATGCAGCTTTTTTCGCTGTGCGAGCTCCTCGGCACGGAGGCCGACTTCGCCGGGAGCGTAGCGACGTGCGTTGTCGAGGAGGTTCTCGAAGAGCTGCTCGAGAAGCACCGGATCTCCGCGGACAAGCGGAAGATCTATTGGGATTTCGAGCGCAACATGAAAGGGCAATTCTCCGCCATTTCGTGCTTCCACGCGTGCCAACACCGGCGCGAGAATTTCGTCGAGGGGGATGAGCTCGTGCTTCAGATCGAGGGTGCCGCTCTCCAGCCGCGTGAGCGAAAGGAGGTTTGTGACGAGGCGGGCAAGTCGTTCCGCTTCGCCGCCGATGCTCCTGGCGAGATCGCGGACGACGCCCTCTTGGCGGGAAATGTCTTCGCTTGCGAGCGTCTCCGAGGCGCCGACGATGACGGCGAGCGGCGTCCGAAGATCGTGCGAGACCGACGACAGGATGCGCGCTTTGATCTGTTCGGTCTCAACGGCAACCTCTGCGCGCGCCAGCTTTTTCCGCAGCGCGAGGCGCCCGAGGCTGTCGCCGACGAGGCGCGCGAGTGCCTCGATGCGGGAACGCTCGGAGGGGTCGCGAAGCGCTTCCGAGCCAGGGCGCGGACGGAGGAGCAACGCCCCGTGGACGCTCCCTTTGGCGAGGAGCGGGAAGGCGACGACCGACGCCTCTTCCAGGGCGCCGGTAAATCTCCCGACGACGCGCCGCTCCTCTTGGCAAAGGCGAACGGCCTCCTGCCCGAGCCCTTCCAACAGGGTCCTATCGCCCTCGATTTCCTCGGCATTCTGGGCGAATTCGCGTTGGTCCTCGACGGTGACGACCGCCACGGCGTCGACGTCGGCCTCCTGGGGGAGCGTCGCTGCGATGGCGCGGATGGCGCGTGCGTCGGCCGCTTCCGAGAGGGCGCGGCTCGCGTCGTAGAGCACCCGCGTAAAGGCCTCGCGCTGCTCGGCGGCCCGCTTCTGGCGACGCACGCGCCCGACCAGGCGGGCGATGGTGCTTGCGACGAAGAAGAGGACGAAAAAGGTAACGATATGGCGAAGGTCGGCCACCGCGAGCGTGTAGAGCGGCGGCACAAAGAAGAGGTCGTAGGCGAGGACGGAGAGCGCCGCGGCAAGGAGGGACGCGGTCTGCCCGAAGCGTAGGGCGACGAGCACCACGCCGAACAGGTAGACCATGACGACGTCGGCCCGTTCGGTGGTGCCGAAGACGAGCTTACCGAGGGCCGTTGCGACGGTCGGCACGAGGACGGCGACGCCCCAACGCGCCGCCCGCATTTTCCCGGGGGAACGGTGGGGACGCGCAAAGTCGCCGCCCACCTCCGGGCTGCGTAGATGCAGGGGGGGGAGTACCCAAACTGCAATTTCGCCGCTGGCGCGTACGAGGCGCTCGACGAAAGGGGGCCGGAAACGATCGCGAAGTGCGGAGTGGGTCGGCTTTCCGACGAGGATTTTGGTGACGCTTCGCTTCTGTGCAAATTGCACCAAGGTGTCGACGGGGTCCTCCCCGTCGAGGCGCACGAGTTCAGCGCCGAGCCGTTCGGCGAGCTCGAAATGGGTGGCGAGCCGGCGCTCGGCCGCTGGCTGGAGCGGCATGCCGGTGCCGACGAAGGCACAAAGGAGCGGAGCTCGGAGGGTTGCCGCAGCGCGCGCACCAGCACGCACGAGCGCTGCAGCGTGAGGACTCGGACTCACGCACACGAGGAGCCGCTCGGTGACCGGCCACGCGGCGTCGATCTTGTGGAGGTCGCGGTAATGGGTGAGGTCTGCATCGACCCGATCGGCGACGGCGCGCAATGCAAGCTCCCGAAGAGCAAGCAAATTTCCCTTACGGAAAAAATTCTCCGACGCGGTTGTCTCCGCCGGGCGAGACGCCGGATCGGAGAACGCGTCCGTCCGCGAAGCGGGTGACGGCGCGGAGTTCTCCACAAACGCCTCCGCGCCACGACCGCGCCGGTAGACTTGCCCTGCCGCCAAACGTGCGAGGAGGGCGTCGGGCGTGACGTCTACAAGGGTGACCGATGTCGCCTGGGCGAGCAGGCGGTCGGGTACCGTCTCGGCGACGCGGACGCCGGTGACCTGCTCGACGATCGACGCCAAGCTCTCCAGGTGCTGAACGTTAAGTGTAGTATGCACATGGACGCCGGCGTCCAAGAGGGCCTCGACGTCCTGCCAGCGCTTCTTGAAACGGGCGCCCCGGGGGTTCGCGTAGGCGAGTTCGTCGAGGAGCAGCGCGTCGCAGGAGATCGCCTTCGCGGCGTCGAGATTGAAAATGTGAGTAAAAGCGAGGCCTTCGCCCTCGTGAAGCCGCGGCAGGCCGTCGAGGAGCGCTTCCGTCTCCGGGCGCCCGTGGGTGAAGACGTCGCCGACGACGATCCGCTCCCCGCGTGCGAGCCGTGTTCGTGCATCGGTCAGCATCGCGAAGGTCTTCCCCACGCCGGGCGCCATGCCGAAGAAGATCGTCAGGCGCCCGCGCGGCGGACGGCCGGAAACGCCATTGGTGGAGAGCATGGTCATCGCGGGGGCGCTTGCTTCTCAAGGAGCGCGGCGTTCAACGCAAGCACGTTCACGCGCGGCACCACTGGCGGGAACGAACAGGTCAAGGGGGATTGATGCACGGCCGTACAGTGACTGCTTGCACCGCCGATCTCGGGACGGTAATCGACCTTCGTGAAGCCGGTGGTGAAGTGGGCGGGCGGAAAGTCGAAGCTCCTTGGGGAGCTGCTCGCGCGCGTCCCCGATCCGGTGGGCACCTACATCGAGCCCTTTGCCGGAGGCGCGGCGCTATTTTTTGCCCTCGCCGGCGATTGTGAGTTGCCCGAAGTCGCGCAGCTTCCCGCCGTTTCCGGGGCAAAGAAACGCCCATCACGTGCGAAAAAACGAATCGCGAGCAACTCCCCTTTCGCGCACTCTTTGTTGTGTGACCGCAACGAAGACCTGATTACCTTCTACACGGTTCTTCGTGATGATCCGGAAGGTTTGATTCGCGCGCTCTCGCGCTTCAAACATGACGAAGAACTCTACTACAAAGTCCGCGCGCAAGAGCCGGAACGCCTCAAACCGGTCGCGCGGGCGGCACGTTTTTCGTTTCTAAATCGCACCTGTTTCAACGGGCTCTGGCGCGTGAATAAAAAGGGGCTCTTTAACGTGCCTTTCGGCCGTTACAAGAACCCGAAAATCTGTGACGCCGATGCCCTTCGGCGCGCCAGCCTCGCGCTCGCTCAAACGGAGCTTACCGTCGGCGACTTTCAAACGGCGACCCACAAAGCCCGACCCGGGGATTTCGTCTACCTCGATCCCCCCTACGTCCCGCTTTCCAAGAGCGCCGCGTTTACCGCCTATGCCTCAGGCGGCTTCACGCGGGTCGACCAGGATCGCCTCCGCGACGAGCTCGTTCGCCTTCGGGCCCGCGGCGTCTACGCCATGCTCTCGAACGCAGATACGCCGGAAACGCGCGAACTTTATGGGGATTTTTGCGCGTTCGAAGTTCGAGCGCCCCGCGCCATCAATGCGCGTGGGAGCGGCCGCGGCGATGCGAACGAGCTCCTCGTGGTGACCTGGGGGGAGCCTGGGGTTCATCGCTACGGCGTCGAAGGGGGGCCGCCGTCTTCGGTCCGCGTGCGCGAAGAAGCCCCCGCTGCACCGATTCAAACGCTAAACGTTGCGGAACCGGCCAAGAAGCGGAGCCGTCGATGAGTCGCGACTACCCGGAGGGCTACGTCGAGCGGAAGGTGAAGGCGGAACTCCGCAAGCGCATGCGCGCGCTGCGAAATACGACGCCGGCGAGTATTTGCGCCAAGCGGAGCGAGGCGATTGTCACCGCTCTTCTCGAAGAGCCTGCGGTTCAGAAAGCCGAAGTGATCGCGCTCTTTTATCCGATGGAAGAGAAGCACGAAGTCGATTTGAGACCCCTCGATGCCGCCCTTCGCGCGCGCGGAGCTCGCGTCGCGTACCCCTCCATCGATCCGGACACCCGCGAGATGGTTTTTCGCGAGGCCCCCCTCGATGCGCTCGAGGAGCAGGGGCTCGGGTTTGCCGAACCGCCGGCCGCTGCGCCGGCCGTCGCCGTCGGGGAGCTCTCCGTCGTCATCTGCCCGGCGCTTGGCGTTTCGCCGAACGGCCACCGGCTCGGCTACGGCGCCGGCTTCTACGACCGTGCGCTCGCCGCCCACCCGGAGGCGTTCGCCATCGCGGTCGCCTATGATTTCCAGCTCTTGGTCGAGCTGCCGACGACCGAAGGCGACATCGCGTGTGGTGCGGTCGTCACCGACAAACGACGTTTCCCGGCGCGCTGAATCGTCGTTTCGCGATCTAGAGTCGAAAGTTCGCCGCG
>JAAFHJ010000131.1 GCA_013298325.1 Myxococcales bacterium
GGCTGAGCGAGTGCCCAAAACGATTCGAAACGAATCGATCCGGGCTGAACGAGTGCCTTCCGGATTCGAAACAAATCGTTCCGGGCTCAGCGACTTGGACGGCGCCCGCGTTCCGTCGCCGCCCTCGCTGCTGCCCTGGATGCCACAAAGCACAACCGTTCCGCGATTCTTAATGTTGCGGAAAATCGGGCACTGCACGCCAAACGCCCGCGAAACGGTGCTGCTGTTTCCGCGAAGACACAATTTTCAATCGCAGTTGTTGGCATCAAGACGCGCGGCTTGGCCAGGTATGACATGTGCGCCACGCCCTGGGGCAGAATGCCACAGCTCGAATAGATTGGAAAATTCTGCTTCCCGAGCTCGTGGGCTAGGCGAACTCGCATCTGACAGAGACCGGACGCTACACCGGGATATTTCCTTTGACGCCCTCACAGGGCGCGGAATACCTTCCCCGGGTCTTGTGGGGCATTGTGCCCCTTGCGGGCGGTCTCCGGCGGAAGCTCCCAGAGCGACCCGGCGGAAAACCGTCCGGTAGGTAGGTGCAAACAGCGCCTACCGGAACATGCCGCAGCGGGGCCAACGGGGGCTCGCTGGGGTCCGTGGAACGCAGCGACCTCCGACGGGAGCGTCGCCGCCCCCTTTTGTCTCGGCCTCCTGGGCCGGGCACTTACGCGCGCCCTCGGTGACGACCGGGCGGCGCGCCCCTGCAACGGCACCTGTATCTGTGCTCGCCGTTTCCTCACCGCCTTCGGCGGTTCCGGGCGGACGAGCAACGCGACCGAGAGCTCCGTTCAGTGACGACGGAACCGAGCCTTCCGGAGGACTCCCCGATGACGACCCAGCCGATCTCCCGAATTGCCGCCCTCCTCGCCGCCACGACGACCCTTGTCGGGGCGTTTGCTGCGTGCGGGGACAACATTACCAACGTGAATTGCGGGGCAGGAACGATCCTGAAAGACGGGACCTGCGTCGCGGTAACCGACGCGACGACTGATACTGGGGCCGCTGACACGGGCACGGAAGTGCCCGATTCGAGCGGAGGAAGCGACGGTTCTATCGATGGTTCGCTCGGGGATGCGGCTGCAGATGCTGCCCCCGATACCGACGATCCATGCCCGACGCCCCCCGCGGGCTTCGAGTTTATCAATTGCGACGCGACGTGCGGGGCGGTGAACCAGTTCTGCGCTCTTGCCTGGTGCAGTTCAGACGGTTCACTTCCGTCGTCGTATCAGCCTCTTCGTACCGGTGGTCTCGCGACAAGAGATGACGTTACGCCGTTTCATACAATCATTCGAATGCCTCGAGATCCTGCGTCTGTTTTCGGGCACTGCGACCCGTCGCGGAGCCGCATTCAGGCCACAAATATTAAGTTAGACCCAGCCCCCTCAGCCGCCTTTAGCATTCGCCTCTTTGCCTATACCAACAGCGATCCAGCAACAATCAAGGTCAGTGCCCGTGGGTACACGATGCGACCTGCCTTTACCGAAGGCTCGGTCACTCAGCGCCCGGTCCCTCCCGATTTTAGCGACCCACCGCAGCAGCCCTTTCGTCTCGACATTGGGGAGCCAGAACTACTCTCCGCGCTTCCTCCGAAGATGCAGTCGGTCCAAGACTGTTACGTCACGGATCGCAGTGTCGCGACGGAAGTGGCAACGATTCTAAATCGAGTCTGGCGCGACAACCCGTTCAATCAACCGTCAAGAACTGGCGACTATGTGACGCGGAGGATGAACCTCTTGTTCGTCCCGAAGAGCAGTGTGGGGGCCAGAAACATTACAATCAGAGAGGAGAACGGTCTGTCTTGTCCCTAAAAGAGCTAATGGTTCGTTGTTTTGTGTGTTTGAGTAGGAAGGTTGTGAGATGAGAAATATTTTTAGAATTTCGTTGTTATTGGCGGCCGTGTCTCCCGCACTCATTGCATGTTCATCAACGCCTTCGTCAACCATCAAGGACGATCGCGTGTCGAGCGGGGATCATAAGATTGTCGCTTTTGTCAAAAAATCGAGCGGTCTCGAACGCATTGAATTCGGTGGCCGACCGACCCAGGATTCTGCTCTTTCGACGCGGGATATCTCATTCTCTACCAGCGACCCGATTCTCACGCGACGGCTTCCGGCGAGCGACCTCATCCCCCTTGCTCTGCGTGCCTGCGGCGCCGCTCAAGAGGCCGTCACTGCGAACCGATGCCTTACCGGGATCGGCCTCACATCAAAGCCTTGGACGCCACCCACCGACGGGCAGATCGTAGAAGGTCCAGGCTGCTCGAATGTTTCGGAAGGAGACGCTCCATTCCTCTACTTTCCACGTGCGCCCGAAACGTGCGACCAGGTCGCCGAAACTTCGGAAATGCTCGTCTGTGCCGCTCAAAAGCTTGCGGATATCGCAAAGGCTGAGAAGCCCGTCGAACTGGAGCTAGGCGACGGCTCCTGGCTCCACCTGCCAAGAGGGGCCGCCACCATCACCGTGGCGCCACCGACGCCGCAAGACCGCTTCCTCCTGCGTGACCAAGCGCTGGAACTCCTTTCCTACCTCGAACTGCTCGAGGGGAAGCGGACCGCGATCGCGGGGACGACCTACACGTGCGGCGAACTCTACGGTCAGACTGCCCAGCACGCCGAGTGGACCGCTGCCGACAGGACGGCGGCGAACTTGGCACTTTACAAGGCAAATAAGGCCAACTTGCTGGCCTCTGACATCGAGGCTCGTTATCCTGCGGCCCCCGCGGGAACGACCGACCCAGGGCCGTCCCGACTCGAATTTTACACGGGGATCATCCGCGCGGCCGGTTCGCTCTCGCAAGAGTTGGTGAACGACGCTGTCTACGCCGACCTCGGCGGTGCAGAACAGCGCGCTGCCGGCATGTCTCCGCAAGAGCGCGCGGCGACGCTGTGGCGCCCCACGGATGAGCCCTACAACAGCATGGCCCACCTCGCCCGTGTGCTTTACGGGCGGCAGGCAACGATTGGGTATCGCAGCGATTCGCCGGGAACTCCGGCGCCGCGGCCCCCCGTCTCCTGCGCCTCTGACGCAAGTGGATGGGTGACCCCGGAACGCGTCTGGCAGTGGGCCCCGATCCCCGCCCTTCGCAATCGCGGGCTCGACGCACCGGCCCTTTCCGGGCGCCAGCTTCGTGCGGCGCGTGCTGTTCGTGGGAGTCGGATCTTGCCGGACGTAAACACGCCCGTCGCGACGCTCCGAACGTCGATGCGGAGCGCGCTCGTCCAGGACATGGCGACCGACTCCGGCCTGAGCGTTGCCCAGGTGGAAGCGACCGACTTCGGCGCTGCGATTTCAACCTACGTGGACTCGTTTGGGGACGCCGAGCTTGGCGTCGGTGCGATGCGTGCCCGAGTGGCGCTCGGGCTCGCGACGAACCGCGACGCCACGACGCCGGTAACCCTGCTCGCCGCCGGGAAAAGCGGCGCCTCCATCGGCGGGCTTGCCCAACTCCTAGTCCCTGCCGTCGCCCCCATCGGTGACCCCGCCGCCTACATGGCGGCGCTCGGAACCGGCGCAAACTGCACCGGCACGTTTCCCGGCTTTGCGGACGACATGCGTGGGCTCACCGGCGACTGGGTCTCCTCCCTCGACGGCCGCCCAGAAGGTGGACGCACCCAAGACATCTTCGCGGTTGGCCAAGGCCTCCGTGGCGTGATGCTGCGCATGCTCGCCGCATCGGCCGGCACGGCCGCATCCGCCGAGACCAAAGCCGCCCAGCAGGGCACACTCAACGAACTGGAATCGTGGGCCGGGGGCCAGCGGTTTGCCTTGCTGCCCACGGCAACGGGCGTCGAGGTGCACGCCTACGACATCGATTTTGGCGCGCTCGATATCGCAGAAACTGCCGATGCAATTCGCGCATCCTTCGTACTCGCCCGCGGTTCGAGCAACGACATCGCCGTCACACGCGCTCGCTGTGCCGCGGGTGACGTGGGGGCCGATTGCGCCGGGGTCACCCCTTGGGTTGCCTCGGCCGCGGAACTCGTCGCTGAAGATGCGTCAAAAGAGACGCGAAACATTCGAAAGTCGCACTGGAAGATTACTTTCGCTTCAGCAGACGATCCCGCCGGCTATGATGGCGGTCTCCCACAGCTCCAGGTCGCGAGTTATCTGGTCGCCGGCAGTGCTGCCAAGCGCACTGTTCTTGGCGGTTTCTCGAATCACAAAGGTTCAGGGATGGGAGACTTTCTCCACCCCGAGCGGTTCGGAGCGTCCTTCGTCTACAGCCCCTTCCGGCAGCGGCTTGCGGGGCGTCTTTTTGGGCTCAACCCAAATATGGAGACCCTGGGCGGAAGTGCCGCCGATACGAACGATTATTGCATTCCCGGCGTCCCCAGGAATCTTGTTGTTCCGCTCGAAAATGAGCTGACGTCCGACGGGGATGCGACCGAGTCGTCCTACAAGTATTACCTTGCACAGGCACGCGCTGCAGCGGAAAAAGCGGATTCACTCGGTCGTGAATTGACGGATATTGAAACCCAGAAGGCCGAGAGAGCGGAGCGCAATTACGAGGAAGTATTCCAACTCACCGGCGCGCCGATGTCTGATGCATGCCTCCCCGATAAGGACGGGAAGGTTTCAAACGACTGCAGCCCGCTCCTCGCCGGTGCCCTCGATTCGCGAACCGTTGATCTCGTCCTCCTCGCGCAAGACCCGATCCCTAACCTGAAAGGGGATGCGGCCCGGTCGGCCCTCCAAAGCTTCCTCGGCTGCACGGCAACCGCGCCGAGCGGCGGAATTGCCGAAGCGAAGGCCTGCGCCCTCATGCGTGCCAACAAGGTGCCGGTCCGCGTCAGCGGCACCACGATCCCCACGCTCGCGGCCGGCGAGTTTAGCTACGTCGCCCTCGGGCTGGTTCGCCCGGAGGCGGAAATCCTCTCGGATCCCACCGAGTGCACTCCGATCGCCGCGGAAGCTCATAAGGCGACCAATGGCGACCTGACTTCGCTCGAAACGGCGCTGACCAAGAAAAAGGAAGGGGGCTGGCTGTCGGATCCCGCTGCGCTTCAGCAGGCGTTCGGATCCGTACAGTTCACCGTCGCGGATAACGGTGAGTTCACGATCGCGCAAGCAGGGCGCCTCCTCGCCAGTTCCACCGCCAGCGATCTGTGGCCCGGCTGTCTTGACGCCCTATCCCCGACGGCATGCAACGGGGAACAGAATCGCCTCCTCCAAGAATCGTTCCGCGCCTGCCCGTCTGCGTCACCGCTTGGGGCCTGCGAAAGCAACGCGCCCACCGCCGCCGAACGTCGCTTGCAAGAGTTGAACGGCATTCGCTGGCGTATGCTCGGGGCCACCTGGCTCGGGCACGCGATGGCCGGACGCGTGCCGAAAGGTGCATTTGATATCCCTGTTCCTGCTGTTTCATTCCCATATTTGTCATCGTGGGTTACCCCCGAGGATGCCTACGATGGGGGTCGGTTTTCACAGCCATGTGCGCTCGTTTCGACGGTCTACGGGACTGGCGGAATCACCCCACCATCTTTCATGACCCGTCTATGGGCCGCAGATTTGAAAGATACCGAGCGAAAGGCGTTTGGTGCGCCTGTCGAGGTTAGTGCTCCCTTCCACGCGCTCTCCGCAAACGATGGTCAGTATCCCGAGTGGTACAGGTCCATTTACCGCGGTGGAGGGGCCGACGCGAAGTGCTACGCGCGCGGATTTGGCGGAAAAGTTGAGTACTTTCACCTTCGGGGCGCGAACGCCGAGCTTGTCAGTAAGTTCGATGACGTGGCAAAAGTTGTCCGCGGTCTAGGCGGCGTCGACGGCGAAGTGGGGACCGGTGTAACGTCTCAAGGTCTGATCGGCCTTGCGCGCGTCTTCGACAAGGCGGCCTGCTCGGAAGCGGGGAGTCGCTATCAGGGTCTGGTGTTTTCTATGAAGTCCAACTTCACGGATAACTCGCCAGGAAGCGTACCATTCTTGTCGAAAGAAGGGGACAGTGACGCGTACTTCCTGGCCACGCGTTCGGCGCGGCATGGCTCAGGCTTTCTAAACAACTGGCAGGTGACCAACAACGGCCACAGTGCCGATTCAGTTGACGGAAATGTGAGCCCCTTGCGGTACTATTGGGATGGCCATTGGAATGATGAGTGGTGGCCGTGCGATATGAACCTTGCTCGAAATCGGGGACTCTGTTTCGGCGACCGCTCCGAAGTAAGAACCGTAACCCCCGACCTGCGCGCGCGCTTTTTTGCGAATAGTTGGGTGCCCCAAAGTAGCTGTGACGCGGTCTCTCAGTTTGCTTCGGCGTCCGCCCTCGCCTGCACCCTGATGCTCGCGCGGCCTCCGGCGCCAGCAGCGGTCGCCCTGCCGGCCGTCACCCGCGAAGAAGACCTGCCGCAACTTGAAGCGTGGACGAGCGGTCGTGAATCAGATGCGCGCCGCACGCTTCAGCGTCTCCATGCCGACAATGTCCCCCTCGGCGTCCTCGCTGCGTTCCAGTCCGGCACGTCCAGCGCATCATCGACAAAAGGCGAAATCGGCAGCAAGTCCCAAGACGCCGCGCGTGCGCTTCGTGCGATGGCGAGCGTGACCGAGAACGTTCTCCAGTCGCCGCGAAAGGCCCGCGAGACTGTCCAAGAACTCCGTCTTGACCTCGCCAAGCTCAAGTTGGCAGACGACCAGCGAAAGGCAGATATGGAGCAATTGATCCTTTCGACATCGCTTGCGATTGCTGGGCAAGTTGGTAACGTAATTGCTTCATTTTTGCCTCCGAGCCCGGGTAAAATCATTGGCTCTGCCGCCGATTCTGCGGCGCTTGCCAATAAGACGAACTACGATTTCAATAAAATGAATCTGCAGGCGGACGGCATCGCGAACGACCGACTTCAGTCAATGCACAAGTCCGCCGTCGCGCTTGGTGCCGTTCAGGATGCACTTCGCGCGGACGTCGCCAGTGCTCAAGCACAAGCGCTCTCTTTTCAGCAGGCCGTCGATGCCGTCGGGCAGTCGCAAGCAGCCCTGCAGGGGGCCCTGGGGCGAGCGAAGGGGCTCGGAATCTTCAGCTGCAAGGACAACACTGGCGCCGTCGCCGTCTGTCAGTCGCCGCTCAACAGCGTCCTCAATCGCCGCTACTCGGCGACCCAGCGGCGCTACGAAGTGGCGCTGCGGGACGCGAAAGCGCTTTCCTACATCGCCCGTCGCTCGATTGAGCAGCGGTTTGGTGTCCGTCTCGACCAAGTGTTTGAGGATGTCGGCCCGCTCGAAGCGCCCGCAAAGTGGGCGGATCTCGTCTGCCAGCTCCGCGGCGTCGACACCAAATCCTTGCGGAAAGAACTCCCGTTGACCGCGACGGATGCCGAGCGCGCCGCCTACGATGAGGTGATCTCCCGCGGCTACGCTGATGCCTTCGTTGGTGACTACGTCGACCGCCTCCAGCACTTCGTCGACTACTACGGGGTGAAGTACCCGTTCCGTAGCGGCGATGATGCGACCGTCCTCTCGGCCCGTGAACAGATCTTCCGGAACGTCGGCGAGTGCTCGAAGACTTCTTCGAACTTGCTGGCAGGTACCGCGTCGCTTGGTGCCGTCGCCACCACGAACACCTCAAGCCTGCGCACCTGGCAGCTCCTTCGCTGTACGGCAGACTCCCCGTGCACGACGGCCAGCCCGGCTGGCTTCGCCCCGTCGGAACTCCCGAACCAGGCCGGGAGCGCAGTTTGGCTTCATACCCGTGACTTCGACCTCGACCAGGACCCCTCGCAGGGCGTCCCGGCAGGTCGAAGCGGCTGGTCGCAAGCGGTGACGCTTGACCCCGGTCAGCACGCACTCTCCTGGTGGGACCACCATCTGGACCTCGTTACGGGGAATCCGCTCAACGGCACGCCGGCCCCCTACCGGGTCTCGATCGTCGACGACGCAGGCATCATGCTCGTCACCCAGACCTACGCGCCCTATAAGGATCTCAGCGGTACCCCGGGCTGGTCCGACCGCCGGTCTCTTGCGTTTGATGTCGGCCAACGAGGCGTTTACCGCCTGGTCTACGAAGCGAGCGCAAGTGGTGCCCCCGGCAGCGTAGCTATCGCGAACCCGATGATGCAGCGCGACGACAACACACTCGGCGCAACTGCTTACGAAGAAACCGACAGCCAAGGCCTTGTTCGTGCAACGAATTGCGCATCGACGTCCGATCAACTTCGCGCGAAATTCGAGCGACGTTGCGAGAACGACGCCACCGGAAAGAGCGTCTGTTTCTACGAATCGACGGAGCCATTCTCCATCGATACCGGGACGTTCACGGTCAACGGAAACCCCCTCAGTAGCTTCGTTGCGGCGGGAAACTTCAACTACCGCCATGGCGATCTTGCGGTGAACCTCGTCGGCGTTGGCGTAAGGGACTGCGCCACGAATCCGTCCCCCTCTTGCTACGCATCCTCCGTCGTCGACTTCGACCTACGGCATGTTGCGAACGCAGTATCTGTGGAAGCCTTTGACGGCGAACGCCGCCCCTTTGACTTCGGAACGGCTACGATCTCTCACGGGAAAGCTCTCACGGCGGAGCGTTATATCACCTTCCCACTGAGCTCCTCGGACGACAGTCTCATTCGTCAAAGCGGCATCCTCAAGACGGAACTGTTTGGACGCCCGCTCGACGGCCAATACACCTTGCGGATTTACGATTCAGGGAACCTCCGCTGGGGCAACTTGGAAGACATCCAAGTGATTCTCCGGAATCGTTACTGGTCGCGGGTCTCCAACCCCTGAGTGAAGAATTGCGCGGCGGTTCCTTGGAGCCGCCGCGCCTTTCCCGTTCGCGCAGCACGTCCCTGTACCGCTGTTTTGTCTTGTTCACGCACGGAGTTGTTCCGATGTTGATTCGCTCGCGCTCGTTCGCGTTGTTCTGTTCTGTTGCCTTGTCGCTAGGCATCTCCTCCCGCGCCGCCGCCCAGGCGGAAGGGGAGGCGACGGCTGCTGGGAAGGAGGCCCCTGCCGAAGGGAAAGAGGCCGCCGGCCAAGCCCCCGCCGACGACCTCGCCGCGCGTGCCGTGGCAGCGGCCGCTCGAAAGGTCCTCGCGTCCACCACGGACACGGCGGCCGAGGAGCCGGCTGCGGCAGACTCGGCCCTCACCCCCGAGCAGCTCGCCGCCCTCAAGGACGCGAAGACGCTCGCAAATCCCCGCGCCCCCGATCGCACCTCCGTCGGGACGCGCGCCATTTCGCTCCCTCAGGGGAGCGGCAAAGTGCAGGGGCTCGGCGAGAGCTTCAGCATGAACCTGTCGACCGGCGTCGGGACCTTCTCGGTCCCCGTCCCGGTGCCCCCCGCGCGTGGCGGGGCCGACCCGAATTTCGCGCTCAGCTACTCGACCAGCGGTGGCCTCGGCCTCCTCGGCCAGGGGTGGGACATCGCCGTCCCCTACATCGCCCGGCAGACCGATCGCGGCGCCCCGAAATACGACGATCGCCCGTCGCCGCACCCGGAACAGGACCATTTCGTCTACAACGGCGGCCAGGAGCTCATTCCCCTTTGTGTGATCACCTCGCAGGCCTGCGAGGGGCTCACCACCGGCGAGAGGTTCCCCGCCTGGGCGGAAGGCTGGCAGTATTTCCGCCCCTCGATCGAGGGGAGCTTTGAGCGCTTCTTCCTCTCCCCAAACAAGGAGACCTGGCGCATTCAAATGAAGAGCGGGCTCTCCTACGAGCTCGGCGTGCCGCTGGAGGCGAACGCCAACCGCTCCGGCCTCGAGACCGATCCCGACGCGCCGACCCACATCTTCCGGTGGAACCTCACCCGCGCCTACGACATGGAAGGGGACGTCAACCCGGCGGCCGGCGGCTTCCCGGCGCCGCGGAACGTCGTCCGCTACCGCTACGAGAGCCGCGGTGGCGTCGCCTATTTGTCGGATGTTTTTTACACCAACCCCGCCGACGGCCCCGACACCGCCGACCTTGCAACCTACGCCCACCACGTCCGTTTCAATTACGAGACCCGCACCGATCCGACGACGAGCTACCGGCGCGGCTACAAGGCGACCTGGGACTGGCGCC
>JAAFHJ010000132.1 GCA_013298325.1 Myxococcales bacterium
CTCGTCGTTGTGGAACTCCCAATGGAGGTACACCCACCCGTCCGGGGAGATGATCGCGCTCGGTGCCGGTCCGAAAGGCTGCGCCCTTGTCACTGCGTCGAGGGCCCCAAGATCAAATGCTGTAATTCCGCTCGTCCGGACGACGCCAAGGCGCACGACCTTTCCATCTTTCGGAGAGACGACGATCTCAATCCTATTGGAAAGACCTGGATTTGCGAGTGGATGCCCCGGCGGCAGCGAATGGAGAGCCTCCAAGAAGGACTCGCCAAAAATCGGATGGATCCGATTATGAATTGCAACCAGATAGGTTGCAAAGGGGGCTTTTGCTGTATTGAGCGCCGTCTGATTACCGACTTTGACCGTCGCTACGTAGTTCTCGATCGCGCTCTTGTAGCGCTCAATGCTCGCGCCTTGAAACGTCCCGCGGTGTTCGCTCCGACGGCGCTCCCCATCGGAAGCCCTTTCCGCGTTGAGACGATCCTCACCAAGAGCGGCGACGACGCCATCGTGGGACAAATTGATATTGATGCGCCCCGGTTCCCCCTTCGCGCCGAGCCCAAGAAAGGCTTCAGTACCGCCGCTTCGCTTTTCCGATCCGCCCGAGCCGACGCCCGCCGCGCGAGCCGCTCCCGGCGGCTTCAACGGCTGAAAGCTCCAACCCCCCGGCGCACTCACGACTTCCGAAGGATCCGAGCGGCCCCCCGCAGCAACGGCGACCGGTTCCCGGTTTTGCGAGGCGGAGGCGGCACGATCATCGCCTCGCCCCGAAGCGCTCTTCGGGGTTGTGTCGGCAGATTTGACTTCCGTCGCCGGCTTTGAGGTTGAAGGGGGGTCAAGATTCGGATTTCGCCCGTTTTCTCCGGGCGCAAGCAGCGGCGCTCCGGCCATCGTGTCGACGTGGCCGAGCTTATTCTGGTCGGCATTGCCCGGGTCATCGGTCGGCCCATTGTGGTTGGCCCCCGGCGTCGGCTTGGCGTCGTCGCGATCGTGATTGGTTAGCCGCGCGACCGTCTCTTCGGTGACGTGATTCGCCTCGTCGCCGAGCTGGTTGGCGGTCGGATTGTCTTCCTGATTCGGCGTCACATGCTGCTGCACTGGCGTCCGCTTGTCGATGGGCGGCGGCGGTGGCGGCGGTACAGCAGCGACCGGCTGCGGGGGCGGAACCTTTACCGGTTCCGGCTTCGGCTCGGGCGCTTTCTTTGCTTCCGGGAGCGGCTTCGGCGGTTCCTTCTTCTTCTCTTCTTCGGCTTTTTTCTTCTGCCGTTCTTCCTGCTTCTTCTTCTCTTTTTCTTTTTTCTTCTCTTCGTCGGTCTTCGGCGACGTGTCCTTCGAAGAATCGTCGTTTTTGGCCTCTTCGTCGGCCTTTTCGTCGGCAGGCGTTGGCAAGGCGAGGTCGAAGTCGACCTCGGTCCGATGCTCGCCGTCCTGAACGCGGAAGCGGACAGAATCGCCAAGAGAGACAACGCTTTGGAACTCGGCGCGCAGCTTCGCCGCCTCATAGCCCCCGCCACCTAACGCCGCGTGGAACCACGCAGCGAGGGGGAGCCACAGCAGGATCGGGATGCCGTCACGCCGTCTCATCGCAATTGCCTGTGGACGCTAGCAATCAAATCCGATCATGGCTTGCTCAAGTCATCGAAGAACCGGTTTATGAACGCCTCGTAGGTTCCGTCCTGCCCGCCAGCGCCGAGGCCGATCGGGTCGACAAGGCGCGTTGCGAGGCCTGCCGCTTTCGCCGCGTCAAGAAAATCTTTTGATTCCGGGCGAGTACGATCGATGACAAAGACGGTTGCGCCAGCGGCGTTGGCGCGCGCGACGACCGACGCCGGTTTCTCCGAGTCGTCCGCCGGCCCCGAAGCGACGAGCGCGAGCTTCCAGCGCTCGGCAAAGGGGCCGAGAAACGGGCGGCTTGTGGCATATTTGGGGGTCGCAAGCGACGCTGCCCGCGGCGCGAGGCTTTCGTCAAAGCGGGCCATCTTCTCTTCGAGGGCGGTCGCGCGCTGCTGGATCGCGAGCGCATGCCCCTTGTCGACGCGGGCGAGCTCTTCGCCGAGCGCCTTCGCGAAGAGACGTGCGCGCTCGGTGTCGAGCCAGACGTAGGGATCCGACGTATCCTCTTTGCCGATTTCCGCCGTGGACGGGACGCGGTCCCCAAGACGAAAAACCTTAATTTCTTTCCCTTTTCTTGCTTCTTTCGCCCAGGGCTCCACCCAGCCGTCGACGCCTCCGCCGACGATGAGCAGCTTCGCGTCGCCGGCCCAGGTCGTCGCCTCGCCGCCGATCGCCGCCGAACCGCCACGCACATCGTGGCCGCCAAAGGCGAGGCAGTGGACGGAGCCATCGGCCTCCAAGAGCCGCCCGCTGAAGTCGCAGGCGGGGAAGAGGGAGGCGAGGACGGTGACGCGCTCGGCCTCCTTCGGTTTCGAGCAGGCGGCCGACGCGAAGAGCGATGCGAGCAGGAAAAGCGCTGGGGTTGCGAACCGTCGTAAATGCACGCGCGGACGGTAGCGAGGGCGCCCCCCCATCTCAACCGGTAAACCTGCTAAGGCACTGGTGCCATGAAGCAGTACGAGATCCGGGGGGCGTCGCTCGCCGACGAAGACCAGCTGCTCGCGGTGGCCCGTCACCTCAATACGGTGAACCTCCCCGCGAACCGTGATTCCATTCGAGGAATTCTCGAAAAATCGGAACAAAGCTTCAACGGTGTCATCAAAGAACCGCTCCGCCGCGAATACGTGTTCGTGCTCCGTGACGTGGAAGAAGAGCGAATCATCGGCACCTCGATGATCATCTCCCAGCTCGGCAACAAAGACGCTCCGTATATCTACGTCGATGTCATTGATGAAGAGCGCTATTCGCACACGATCGATCGTCACTTTCGACACACCACGCTGAACATCGGCTACAGCTTCGATGGCCCGACGGAGATCGGTGGCCTCGTTCTGCTCCCAGAATACCGACGGGTTCCTGAGCGTTTGGGCCAGTTTGTGAGCTATGTGCGCTTCCTCTACTTGAGGATGCACCGCCCCCTCTTCCGAGACACGCTGCTCGCCGAACTTCTTCCGCCGCTCGAAGCCGACGGAACGAGCCATCTCTGGGAAGCCTGGGGCCGGCACTTCACCGGCCTCTCTTACGCAGAAGCTGACGTCCTCTCGAAGAAGAACAAAGAGTTCATCAAAGGCCTCTTCCCCGAGCATCCGATTTACGCGAGCCTCCTCTCCTCAAAGGCGCAAGAGGTCATTGGGAAGGTCGGTACACAGACGCGCGGCGTCGAGAAGCTCCTTCGCCGGATCGGCTTTACCTACGCCAAACGGGTCGACCCCTTCGATGGCGGCCCCCACTTCACCGCGCCGACCGACGACGTCACCCTCGTCAAACGGAGCTTTGCCGCGAAAGTGCTCCCCGCACCGGACGTCTCGGGAGGCGCGAGCAAGGCAGAACGGTGCGTAGTTGCAGTGGAATTGCCCCAGGCCCCCTGGTTCCTTTCCGTCCTCGCAAATGTGGTCCGCGTTGGCGAAGACGGCATCGTCCTCGAAGATGCTGCACGGGATCACCTGAAGCTCGCTCCGGGCGCCTTCGCCTGGTGCCTCCCCCTCGACTGACCGGTGGCCGCTCCCCCCACGAGTTCCGCCTTCGACCTTGAGCTCCGCGCCAGCGACGGCGTGGTCCTGCGCGGGCGCGTCCATGAACCGGCCGGAGACCGCAACATCGCCGGTACCATCGTTTTGGCGCATGCACTGGCGGCGCGAAAGTCGGCCTTTGAACGCCCCAAAGGGTCCGGACTTGCAGAGTTTTTTGCTGCGCGGGACTTTCGAACAGTCTCTTTTGACTTTCGCGGGCACGGCGAGAGTGCCGCCGCGGCAGCCCCCTGGGATAGCTACGACGCCTTCGTCCAGAGGGACCTCCCAAGCGTCGTCGCCGCGGCGACCGATCGCGCCGATGGCGCCCCGGTCTTCGTTCTCGGCCACAGCATGGGCGGACATGCGGCGCTCGCGGCGGTCGCTGCAGGCTACATGAAGTGCGACGGGCTCTTCCTCGTCGCTCCCGACTTCTGGCTCCCGCGCGCCGAGCGACGGCCGTCCCGGGCGCTTCTCAAGCGCGGCGTCGCCCACGTGGCCGCCGCGCTGGCTGGGCGCGCCGGTCGCCTCCCCTTCCGCGCCCTCGGCTTCGGCAGCGACGACGAGAGCGCGACCTTCGCCGCAACGCTGAACGCGAACGCACGCGGCGCCGGGTGGACGAGCCGCGACGGCACCATCGACTACGACGCCGCCCTCGGAACGGTGCGAACCCCTGTATTTTCCCTGGTAAGCGCCACCGACCGCTTCTTCTCGCCTCCGTCAGCCGTGCGCCGATTTCTGGCCCCAGTCGGCGGCCCCCTACGCATCGAAGAGGTCCGCCGTAGCGACGATGGCGGCCTGCCCCCCGGCCACAGCGCACTTGTCACGAGCGAAGGGGCGCGATCTTGGTTTGCACTCGGCATCGGCTGGCTCGCGAAGAACGTGCCTTGACGATCGGGGAACCCGGTCTAGGTTGCGCCGCCATGCCCCTCTCGCCGGACCTGCAAACCAAGATCGATGACCTCGTGCAGAAGAACCGGGTGGTTCTCTTCATGAAAGGGAACAAGCACTTCCCTCAGTGCGGCTTCTCTTCGCGCGTTGTAAACATGCTCAAAGAAGTTGGCGTCCCCTTTGAAACCGTAAATGTGCTGGCCGACCCGGCCATCCGCGACGGCATCAAAGAGTATTCCAGCTGGCCGACGATCCCCCAGCTCTACGTCGACAACACCTTCGTCGGTGGCTGCGACATCGTCACGGACATGTACCAGAGCGGCGAATTGCAAACACTTCTCGGCGCGAAGGCTCCCGAGCCGGTCGCCCCTCCGTCGATCACGGTGACCGAGGCGGCTGCGAAAGCCCTGAAAGAAGCCGACGACGGTAGCGGCGACGTCCTCCACCTCGAGATCGCGAGCGACTTCAAATACGGTCTCTTTTTCGGCCCGAAGGGCGAGAGTGACGTCGTCGCGGTGTCCCACGGAATGGCCATTCATTTCGATGCTGCATCGGCGAAGCGTGCCGGTGGCCTCGTCGTCGATTTCGTCGCGAGCGCCGACGGTGGCGCCTTCAAGATCGACAACCCGAACGAACCGGCCAAGGTGAAGCCGCTCTCGGCGACGGAGCTGAAGAAGGCGCTCGACGCCGGCGAAGCGCTCACCCTCGTCGACGTGCGTGGCGACGACGAACGACGCCTCGCGAAGATCGTTGCCGCGAAGACTCTCCTCGAAAATGAAGCAGAGATTCGGGCGCTTCCGAAGGACGCCAAGATTGTCTTTCAATGCCACCACGGGATGCGCTCCCGCGCGGCCGCGGAGCGCTTCCTCGCCGAGGGTTTTACCAACGTCTGGAACCTTGAAGGGGGCATCGACGCGTGGAGCGTCGTCGCAGACCCTTCCGTCGCCCGCTACTGAGGGCACCGTTCGGCGCTTCCCCTTTTTCGCGGGCCACGTAAAGTCCCGCCCCCTAACGACGACGCCTGTCGGAGCTATGCCCGGCAAATCGTGTACTCTGCACCAAAGGCCCGCGCGGCCGATTACCGATTGAGGATCCTGTGGCCACTACTTTGTTCGATCGACTCCGTGAAGAGCGGGACGCCATCGCCTCCGTGTACGAACGCGAATTTGCCGGCCACAATCGGAGCACCCGCGACAGCGCGCTGATGGCCGATACCCTCCGGAAGACGAAGGACGTCCTTCGCCGCATCGACGAGATCCCGTCGGCGGCCCAAGGGCCGCAAATCGCCTCGCTCCGTGAGGACGTGGCGAGCATGGTTTCCCTCTATGACGCGGAGGCGAAGGCGATCGCGGAAGCGAAGCAGCTTGGCCCCCACGCCGCCGATTTTTCGCCCCTCGCGACGAATGCAAACCTTACGTTTGCACGATACACGCGTAACTTTGCCGGCCAGAGCCGCAACACGCGCGACGTCGGCCTCCTCAACGAAATGATTGAGGACTTGAAGGCACTTTCGGCCCAAATGTCGAAGGTCAACAGCAAGGCCCCCAACCGGACTTTCCAGGCCGACATCGATGTCGTCGCCGCGAACATGAAAATGTACCGCGACGAGGCGGTGGAGATCGAAAAGGCGCAGAAATCCGGGAGCCAGGAAGACCGCGCGAGCGTCTACGCGACCCTCGCCAACAACCAGTTCTCGATTTACACGGCGAACTTCGCTGGCAAATCGCGCAGCACGCGCCGCCCCGCCCTCCTCCAGCGCATGATCGGCGCTCTGGAGAAGGTCAAAGGGGGAATGGAAAACCTCGTCGCAGAAGGCTTCACCGCCGACACGAACAAGGCGAACATCGGTATCGTCGATGAGAACCTAAAGATGTACCGCGGGGAACTCGACGAGATCCGCAAGGTGAAGCAGGCGACCCCCGTCGGCGACATCATGGGGAATCTTGGCGGCGCAGCCAATGAGGAGTTCAAGCTCTATCAAGACAACTTCGCGGGGAACTCTCGCGTCGCAGTCAACTTGACTCTTCTCGGCGAAATCTGCGACCGCCTCGGCGAATTGTACAAGCAGATGAATGACTTGGCCCGCATCGACAGCAACGAGACGAACGCGAATAATATCGTCGTCGTCCGCGACCAGCTTGAAATGTACTCGAATGAGTGGGTCGAAGTCGCCAAGGCCCAGCAAGTCCTGAAGTGAGGTAGCAAAAGGCGGCACTGGTCGCGCCTCGCGCGTTCACGCTGCTGGCGCTCTTGCCGTTTCTCACCTTTCGGAAAGACCCCTTCCACGCGGGAGGGGTCTTTTCGTTTCTGGAAAACAAAGTAGAAAGGGGGACTGCATGAATCTTCCTATCGCTGGTGGCGCTGCACCGATTTCGAAAGCCCTCGAGGAAAGCATCAAGGGCGCACTTCCCGACGCCGTCGTGACCGTCACCGCTGGGAGCGGCGGCCACTTTAGCCTCGTCGTGGTGTCGAGTGCCTTCGCCGGAAAGGGGCCTGTCGACGCCCAGCGGCTGGTCTACGGCGCGATCGCCCACCTGATGAAAGGGGAGAGCGCTCCGGTCCACGCTATCGACTCGCTTCGGACGAAATTGCCGTGACGATTCAAAACGTTACCGGATCTCGCCTCGAACCGCTTCTCTTCGCGTTTGGCAACGACGCCACACAGGCGACGAGCGGCGGCGCGGGAGGAGGCTTCTGGGGGGCGGCAGCCGTCGCAGACCCACGCGCAGCCCTCACCTCCGACGGCCAGGCGACCTTCGATGCGGCCCGCGCTGCGCTTGCCGCAGGGGCGGAACGCGTCACGCAGGTCGTTTCGCTCGCGCCCCCCGTCGGCGGCCACGGAACGTTGGTGCTCCAACGATTCCAAGCGACCGTCTTCGGCTCCATCCAGGCCCACGGGGATCCGACCACGCGAGGGGCCCTCGAGGCTGCTTCACTTGTCGCCTCCGGGTTTATCCACGAAGTAAACAATCCACTTTCCCTCGTCCTTTCAAACAGTGATTTCCTCGGGGGCGAATTGAATGATCTCGCCGCGGCCGTCGCCGACCACTCGGTCGCAGGCTTCGATGCGCCGCGGATGGCTGAGCTGGTCACCGTCGTAAAGGAGATCGACGAAGCGGTGGCGCGCATGCGGCACACTGTCTCAAATTATCAGAGCTATACGCGGATGCGGGGCGAGCACGCCCAATGGATCGATCCGACGACGCTCCTGAAGCGGGCCCTGGAATTGCTCAAAGCGCCGGTCCGATCGCGGATGCGGTTTGTGCTCGAAGAAAACCGAGATGCGTCGATTCATGTCGACGTCTCGCGGCTGCTTCGTGCCGTCACAACGCTCCTTCTGACTCTGTCCTTTCGGGTGCCGACCGGCGGCGCGAGCGAGCACGCGACGCACATCTCGACGCAAGTCCTCCCGAGCGGGGCGACCGAGATTCTCTTCCGGGCGACCGGCGAGCCCTTTCCGGATGCGCCCTTCTCGCCGGTCCACGGTTACGCGCCACTCGGGAGCGATCGACCGGTCCTCAGCCTGGCGACCGTCCAAGACGACATCGACGGCCTCGGCGCCACGCTGGAGTTTGCCCGGAAGGGCGCCGAGACCTGGGTAACGCTGCGGTTCCTCCCGCCAAGTGCCTAGGCTTCAGCGGTCGGCTGCCGCAAACGCTCGAATACGCTCCGCTTCTTCCGGCCGATCCAGCTGGCGCGCCGACTCCTCGAACTTCATGAGTTCGTCGTGACCGAGCTCGCGCCGAGCCGCCTCGAGCAGATGCATGAGCGCGTCCCAGTGCCCCTCCAAGAGACGCCCCCGCGCGAGCAGTTTGATGGCATCGACCCGGAGAGCGGCGGCGGTCCGCGGCGACTTCAGAATCGTCTCGGCGCGCGTGATGGCGATGTGGCCATCACCCCGTCCGAGCGCCGCATAGCCCTCGTCGAGAAGCGCGCGCAACTCCTCCACCGGGGTCGCAGGCCCTTCGTCGCCTTCGGTGCCGCTTCGCAGCAGGCGCACGTTGATCATGATGGTGTTGACCATCAGGAAAATCAGGAAGTAGGCGCCAGCCTTGAGCGCCAAGAGCCCCGCGATCCCAGCAAACGCGATGGAGGCGTAGGAGGCGAAACGGGCCCCTTTCGCCCCAAAGATCATGCTCAGGATCGAAGAAAAAACGTGACCGCCATCGAGGGGAACGATCGGAAAGAGATTGAGAATTCCCCAGACGAAGTTCACGACCAGCAGCTGGCTTTTCAGCCAGCTCGCGAGTTCCGTCGTCGGGAAGCTCGGGAGGCGGGAAACTGCAAAAATCAGTGTTCCGAAGGCGAAGCCGGCGAAGGGGCCCGAGAGACTCACGAGGATATTGCGCCAGGGTGACTGGCGCAGTTCGGGCACTGGCGCCCGCGGAACCCCGCGGGGAATTTCGCGGGGACGCAGAAACGTCAACCCGACGAACCCGGTGAGTTCAATCGCGGCGTCATACCCGAGAATCTTGCCGACGATCGCATGCCCCAATTCGTGAATCAGGACGGAAACAAAGACCACACCTACCCAGAGCGCCATGTGGATGCCGCTGTCTCGCGGCCCAAGCAATAGCGTGCTGAGGATGAAGTAGAACTGGATGCGGACGGGGATCGCGCCGATGCGGAACTGAAGCACGCGGGGACTATGCGCACGCTGGCAGAAAAAACCTAGAGGCGCGCACCGCCCAGACGCCGATTGGTCCCCGCGAGCGATGGGCGGCGGCGATTTCCGTCAGTCGCCGGCGAGGTACTTGATGTCGTAGGGGAGGCAGACCTGCTTCGTCGCCTTCAGCCGCATCGTCATGTTGATGTCGTCGTCGCCGCTGTTGCAGTTGTAGTCGATGTGGACTTTGGCCGGCGTCGCCGCGCAGCAACCCGGGTCGCCGGTGAGCGGATTGGCCGTCGCCACGCCGGAACCACATGTCGGCGCCGACTTCAGCCCTTTTAGGTCGGCACATTTGATGAAGATGCACAATTGAGCATCAGCGACGCCCGTCTCCGCCTCGGCAAAAGGGGTCGGATTTGCATCGAATTGGAAGACGTCGTCCGAGTACACAATGTAGGAATCGGCATCGGTCGATCCCGCCAAGACGGTCCCCGCCTTCGGGTCTTGAGAAACGAAATGAATCGTCTGATTGTCGGTAATCGCGGCGAGCTGCTGGAGGGAATCGGCGCCGCCAAAGTCCTTCGGGTCGTCGCAAGAGAACCCGGAATCGGGCGGCCCGGCGTCAACGGGGCCGGCGTCAATGGGGCCGGCGTCAATGGGGCCGGCATCGGTGTCGGCGTCGTCGGTGAACGGGTCACCGCTATCGAGGAGACCGGCGGCATCACGGCGTGCCGCGTCGGGGAGGTCCTCGCCGTCATCTCCGGCGCAGGCGACCATTGCAAGGGCAAGCGGGGCAAATAGCGAGGAAACGAGGACGGTCCGGAAGCGCATTGCGCGAGTGTTTGCCAGACGCCGTCCCCC
>JAAFHJ010000133.1 GCA_013298325.1 Myxococcales bacterium
CGACGCCGGCCCCCACCGCTGCAGCGACCTCGGCGAAGCCTCGGGAACCACGGTCACCGTCGTCCCCGCCGTGTCGCCGGCGACCACGTCCTTCTCGGTCGACGAAAATTGCGGCGGCATCCACTTCACGCGGACCGCATCCTTGGGGCATGAAGTGCGCCGGTGCCCCTACGCCGGTTGCGTGGCGGCTGCGATCACCACCTATCCGGTGCAACGGGGCGGGACGATGGTGGTCGCCGCCGGCGCTCAGGTCTTCACCGGCGAGCCGACGTCGCAGAATGGCACCCCAGGGAGCACGCTGTCGGTCGGCCCGATCGATCTCTCGGCCCCGCAAACGATCCTCTCGGCGACCCCCGCCTATCCGTTTGGTGGCCCACTCCAGCGCTGGGGCACGGAAGTCGTGTTTGAGCGCCACTGGTACGGAACCGGCACGCCCCACGAGCTCTTCCTCTCCCAAAGCGGCTCCGCAGCGACGCCGGTCTTTTCGCTCGTCAACGCAGCAAACGGCGCCTTCGGCTTCACGGCACGGTCGGCGACCGAGGGCTACGTCTTCGCGGCGGGTGGCGCCTCCCAGAGCGGCCCGCGCAACGAACTGACGAAGCTCACACGCGGCGCTGGCGCCCCGACGCGCGTCCAAGCGGTCGCGCCGGCGAGCATCACCGGCAACTACCCGATGCAGACCTGGCTCAACGGCCTGTCGCAAATCGTGGCGCTCCCCGAGGCGCTGCTCGTCGTTCGCAACGTGAACAACGTCCTCGACCTCCGTACCTGCGATTACGCGGCGGCGACGCCGTGCGCGACGGAAGCGACGAACGCGACGCCGACCGCGACGCTCACCGGCACCTTCTTTACCGCCCACAACCGCGTCTATGCGGTCCGAAGCGTCGGCGGGCAGTCGAGCCTCGTGCAGTGCGCGTCGAGCGCCTTTGTCGCCGGCACCTGCGCCTGGGCACCGTTCGGGGCTCCGATCCCGGCGGGGGCGACCTACGGCACCTTCGACAGCGACGACGACCACGTCTACGCGATGGTGGTCCCGTCGACCGGTTCCCCGGAAGTGCTCCGCATCGCCAAGTAGGCGAATTTTTGCCGCCAAACGCGCTTTCGAGTAGCCGCGACGCCATGCGCAGAATCACCGGCATCGGCGGAGTGTTCCTTCGGGCAACCGATCCGAAGGCGCTTGGCGAGTGGTACCGAACCCACCTCGGCCTCGACGTTCAGGACTGGGGCTCCACTCGGGGCGCGCTGCTCCCCGTCACGACCGGCGCGCCGATCTGGTCGCTCACGCCGCCCGATAGTGCCCCCTTCGTGATCAACTACCGGGTGGAAGACCTCCACCGCCTCCTCGCCGTCCTCCGCGAAGAGGGGTGCAACGTCCTCGAAACGACGGAAGAATCCGCCTTCGGGAAGTTCGGCTGGGTCGTCGATCCCGAGGGGAACAAGATCGAGCTCTGGGAGCCGCCCGCCGAGCCCGATCGCTGACGGCAAACGCCCTTTGTCCGGAGGTTCGGCAGGGCGCGCACCGATTTGCCTTGTCGGCCACCCCGATCTCCGAAGACAAACCGCGGGGAGGACTCCCCCCATGCAGAAGGTCACCGTTCCGCTTCTCCTACTCGTCACCGCCCTTTCGGCGTGCAAGGCCGACGCAACCGCGGGGGCCGCCGGGGAGCCGGGCGCTCCGGGGGCTGCCGGCGCCGCCGGCCCGAAGGGGGATCCCGGCGCGAAGGGGGATCCCGGCGCAAAGGGGGATCCGGGGCCAAACGTCCCGATCGGCGTGATCTACACGCGCTGGGGGCGGACGACCTGCCCGGGGACGTCGACGGTCGTCTACAGCGGCTACGTGGCCGGCGCCCACTACTCGCACGGCGGCGGCGGCGGGAACGCGCTCTGCCTCAGCGACCAACCGACCTGGCTCCCCGGCCAGTACCAGGACGGCTTCGGCGCCAACGGGGCGACCTACCAATCGTTGATCTACGGCACCGAATTCGAGACGAATTCCAACGCGATCCCGGCGCTGACGCCACTCCACGATCGCGACGCGCGCTGCACCGTCTGCGAGGCGAAGGCGAACAACCAGCTCATGATCCCGGGGACGATCCAGTGCCCGGCCGGCTGGAACCTGGAATATTCGGGCTTCCTCATGGCGACCCACTACACGCAGCAAAAGAGCGAATGGTTGTGCGTCGATGCCGCCGCCGAGGGGGAAGGCTCGCCGAACAACGACAACGGAAACCTCTGGTACCCGGTCGAGCCCGAGTGCGGCTCCCTCCCCTGCACGACCACCTCCGCGGTCGCCGGCCCCTACGTGCGCGGCCGCGAACTCCACTGCGCCGTCTGCACGAAGTAGCTCGCGTCTCGCGCGCCAAAGCGCGAACGCCAAAAAGCCCCCCGAAGCGAACTTCGAGGGGCTTTTTCGTTCCCGAGCGGGCTTACTTCTTCCAGCTATCGAGGAATTCCCCAGCGAAGGGGGTGCCGTGGCAGAAGTTGCAGTCCTGGGTCTTGCCATCGCGGCGGCCGACGCCATCGACGAAGTTCTCGTGCATCCAGCCGCCGAGCGCCTTGTGATCCGGGTGGCCGAGGAACTCTTTCTTCCCCTGGTGGCAGGAGTCGCAATAGAGGGTCTGGCCGTCCTTCGTGAGGGTGCGGACCCAGCGATCCCACATCTTTTCGGCGATTTCCTTGTTCGGCGTCGGCGAGTCGAACTTCGGCCCGTTGTGGCAGCCCTTGCAGTCGGTACCGAGCGCCTTCGTGAAGCTGCTCATCACCTTGCGGGTCTGCTCGGGGGTGAGCTTCGCCAGCGGCGGGAGGTTCGCCGGGTCGAGGCCGGCCGCCTTCAGGTCGCCGAGCATCGCGCTCGCCTTCGTCTTCGGGATGTCGAGGGGGGCCGGCGGCGGGTCGGTCTTCGTGGTGCCGGTCGCCGTCGCCGTCGCGGAAGCGGTCGCCGACGGAGCGACCGTCGCCGAGGGGGCTGCGCTGGCGGTGGCGGAGGGATCGGCCGAGGGGGCGCCGACCGTCGACGGATCCTTCGCGCCGGGGCCATCGCCACAGGCGACGACGGCGCTCACGGCGAGCGCGACGGCAAGAAACGGCGTCGCGAAGGCGGAGACGCGACGGGGAGAGAGCAGTGCCATAGTCAGAATTTTCCGGTGGTCGAGAGGAAGGTCAGCTTGTCGTTCGTCTCGCGAAGGCGCGACGAAAGCATGCGGACACAACTCCACAGTACTTCGTAGGCGAGGTCTTTGTGGAGGAAGAGAAGGTCGTCGAAGTCGACTTTGGTGATCACCAAGACGCGGCACCGCTCATGGGCGCGCGCGTCGGCGGAGCGGGTCGAGTCGTCGAGGAGGGCGAGCTCGCCAAACACCGATCCGGGGCCGAGGACAGCGAGCGCCTCTTCGCCCATCCCGGCGACTTCCCGAGAGATTCGGACCTTCCCCTCGACGATGATGAACAGCTTGTCGCCGGGATCTCCGTATTTGAAGAGCACGGTCCCGGTCGCGTGCGTCTCCTCGGTTGCCACCTGGGCAAGGAGCGAGAGCCCTTCCATCGTGAGACCACGAAGAAAAGGGACCTTCGCGAGCTGCTCTTCGCGTTCGAGAATTCCCGGGTCCCGGGGCCGTTCGGTCGCCACGGCGCGACGGTAAACCGTTCCCGCGCAGAACGGCAAGGATGGTGACGTAGGCAAACAGAAACCCCCGGAGAAGGCTCCCCAGGGGTTCCGAAGTACGGCAGGCGCCCGCCGGCCAGAGTGGCAGGCTCAGTGGCCGTTGGCGGCGATCCAGCGCTCCGCTTCGAGGGCTGCCATGCAGCCGGAGCCGGCGGCGGTGACCGCCTGGCGGTAGATGAAGTCCTGCACGTCGCCGGAAGCGAAGACCCCGGGCACGCTCGTCTGGGTCGTCCCCGGCGTCGTCTTGATGTAGCCGTTGTCGTGGAGATCGATGAAGTCTTTGAAGAGTTCGCTGTTCGGCGTGTGGCCGATGGCGACGAAGATCCCGGTAACGGCGACGTCCTGGGTGGCGCCGGTCACGAGGTTCTTGAGGCGGGCCCCCTTCACTTCGCCGTCCTCGACGCCGAGCACTTCGTCGACGGCCGAGTCGTAAACGACCGTGATCTTCGGGTTCGCAAGCACGCGATCTTGCATCGCTTTGCTCGCGCGGAAGCTCGCGCGACGGTGGACGAGGGTGACCTTGTTGCAGATGCCCGAGAGGTACATCGCCTCTTCCATGGCCGTGTCACCGCCGCCGACGACGATGACGTCCTGCTTGCGGAAGAAGGCGCCGTCGCAGACCGCGCACGCGGAGACGCCGCGCCCCTTGAGCGACTGTTCCGAAGGAATATCAAGCCATTTGGCGGTCGCGCCGGTGGCGATGATGATCGTGTCGGCTTTGTATTCGGTGCCGAATTCCCCCTCGTCGCCGGCCCAAACGGTGAACGGGCGCTGGGAGAGGTCGACCTTGTTCACGTCCTCGGAGCGGATCTCGGTCCCCTGGTGGAGGCTCTGCTCGCGGAAGCGAGCCATGAGGTCGGGGCCGGTCACTTTCTCGGGGAAGCCCGGGTAGTTCTCGACGTCGTTCGTGATCATGAGCTGGCCGCCGGGGATGCCGCCGCGGGCGAGACCTTCGAACATGAGCGGCTTGAGGTTCGCGCGCGCCGCGTAGATGGCGGCGGTGTGGCCGGCGGGGCCGGAACCGATGATGATGACCTTGCGAACGTCCGAGCTCATGGAGGCGTCGATCCTTTCCGGCCCGGTGGAAAAAAGGGCCGACCGAGCGAGCTACTACGCCGAAGCGCCCGCTCCGTCACCCCCTTCCATCGCCCCGCGACGCCCGATCCGAGGACGCAAAAAAGCGACCCCGGAGAACCCCGGGATCGCGTTTTTGGGTGCCCGTCCGCCCGGAACCGTCGAAGGCGGCGAGCAAGGAGCAGGCGCTTCGCGATTAACGGACCGGGCTCGCCTTGAGCTGGGCCTTGCCGTCCTTCGCGTAGACCGAGAAGCGGACCGCGCGGCAGTTGTGCTGCTTGGTGAGCGTATCTCGGTACTTATCGAGGGTCACCTTGAACTTCTCAAGGGTCAACCCGGCGGTCGGCTCGGCGCATTGCTGCTTCATCGCGACGTATTGGTTGAAGATCTCGACATCGCCAACCTGCGGAGGCTCGCTGCCTCGGGTCTGCTGGAGGAGGTCCGAGGGGGCCTCACCGATGCGGGTGCTCTCCTCTTCCTGCTGCATGTCCCCTTCCAGGGACGGCACGAGCGAGCGGGCCGAAATCGGTGCCGGGGGGGCCGGCTTCGGGACCGGCGGTTTTCCGCCCGGCAGCGGCGGCTTCGGGGCGGGAGGCTTGGGGGCCGTCTCGTTGTTGCTCCCGAAGGGGCGAGCCGGCGGAGGCGCCATCGCCGGACCGATCCCGCTGCTCATCGCCGGACCGATCCCGCTGCTGAAGGCGGGGCCGACGGCGCTCGACATGCCGTTGCCTGCGTCGCCACCGGCGCCGGGGACGGCGAAGGCGCTCATCGCCGGCTGCACGGGGACCGGGCCAAGGACCTTCTCCAGGTCGGCCGGCTTCTTGGCGAGTCCGCCCCCCTTCTCGACCACGCGCTCAATGCCGCTGTTGATGTCGTCGGCGACGGCCCGATAGGCGGAACCGAGTTGGGCGAGTTCGAGGGTGTCAATGTCCCCTTTCTTGAGCTTCGCCGCCTGAAGACGGAGGACGCCGAGGGGGCGATTGTACTCGAGGAAGGTGAAGAGGAGCCCGAGGAGCGAGCCGAAAACCATCGTGAGCGCAACCCAGGAGATCTTGACCTGCTTCTTGTCGGCGTCGTCCGCCGAAGAGAGGAACTGACCAAACCCGGAAACGTGGTTCTTGGCGCGCACGACGAGGTAGCCGGAGGCGACGTCTTGGGCGTCGCCGTTGATGCGCGCGTAGATGCCGCTGAGGCGGCCGTCGTCGCCGAGGGGGCGGAGCTCCGAGCGCCCCTGGTCCTTGAACGCCGGATCGGCAGACGCCGCGGCGAGCTCCGAGGGGGCGATCTGCTCGAGGGTCGCCGAGGTGACGTCGTCGCCGAGGGCCCCCGAAGCGACGCGCTGGCCACTGGAGAAGAAGACGACGTTGGTGCGGGTGCGCTTCGAGAAATCGAGAGCGAATTCGGGGCCAAGCTGCTTGAGGCCGACGACGGCGCCGAGGGGCGGCGAGCCGACTTCGTCTTCGACGGGGCGGGCGACGACCCGGTAGATTTTGCCGCCGAAGACCCAGGTATCGTCGCGGAGGAATCCGTGGAGGGCGTCGAAGACGGCCGGGTAGCCGCCGACTTCAAAGTCCGGGTAGCCGCTCGCGATATCGACGCCGTGGAAGGTCACCGTGCGCCCGTCGTGATCGACGGCGAAAAGCGTGTCGAACTTGTAGTCGGCGGGGAGGCCGTCGTTGAAGGCCTGGAGCGCTTTCTTCGCGTCGGATTTCGTCGAGACCGGGATTTGATCCTTCGTAGCCGCCGCTTTGAGCGCCTCACGAAGCGTCTTGTCGGTCGTCGCTTTGATCAGGCCGTCGAGGCGACGCCGGGAATCGAGCTGGAGGGTCAAACCGACGACCTGCACGTCCGATTTGAGCTGCTCGGAAGCGGCGAGATCGGTCTGCCGGTTGTATTGACCGACGGCAAGCTGGGCGATGTAAAGACAGGCACCCGCGGCGAGCGCGAGGAGGAGGTACCAGATGCGAGATAGAATCACTTCGTGGGCTCCTTCGCGACAACGAGCGCATCTTTGAGGTCGAGGTTTGCCCCTTTGACCGAGATGTTCTGCGGGTCGCCGACCGCCTTGCCGGAAAAGTACGCTTTGAGCACGTAGTCACCGGGATTGAGCTGCATGGTAAAACTGCTGTCGCGGGCCGGGTAGGCGAAGCTCACCGCGTTCGGCTCGACGACGACGTACCCGCGAACCGACGGAAAAAGTTCATCTTTGAACTCAAAGGATCCGCCACCGGCCGGCGCCGTCCACTCGCGGGTCCCGTTGGGGACGACCTCCGAGTTCCCCCATTCTTTCTGGGAAGAATAGAGCTTGTGGGGGAACGGATCGGCGTTCTTAAAGGTGATTTTTGCCCCCGGGGCGACGACGAGCGTCGTCGGTACGTAACGACCCCCGGTCACTCGCACGAGGATCGGCGCACCGGGCGCCTGACCGCCGCTCGTCGAGAGGGCTGCAATGCAGACTTCCCGAGAGGCATTCGGCGAAAGGGCGAGGAATTTCGCCTGCACGGCCGGGGAAGGTTCCCGCCAGGTCCACCGCTTGGAATCGGGCTTGGCCGCCTCCGCGTAGCTGTCGACGACGAGCCGCTCGACGCCGGTGACACGCCCTTTGACAGTCGACCCCGCCGCGTAGGCCTGGGCGGCAACGGCGAGCGTCGCGACGGCAAGCGGCACGGCAAACCGGACATTCCGGCGACGAAAGAGGCGACCGACCGCGGAACCTGGTTCACGAGCCGCCGGAGCGAGATGCGGTTTCATAAAGAGAATCCGTGGGTGAGAGGCAGAGGTACCGGCGCGAATTTTCGCCGGTCGGGGACGCGAGAAGGTAATCGTTGCCGCGGCACGCTGTAAACGCGAACCTGCGCCGACCGACCGGTTCTTCCATCGCTTCTGTGGTCGGCGACGCCACTTTTACCCAAGACGATCCTCGGGAGCGGGCGCCGACTGCCAGGCTAAGGTAGACCAATGACCGACAGCGACACGGCTGCCAAATCGGGGGGAGAGCCCGACGGACGCTCCGGGAGACGCCAGCGCCCCGGCCGCTACGTGCGCATCCGCCCCCGGGGCGACGGCCCGGCCCCGATCCTCTTTCGCCAGGGTGGGCGCCCCCCCTACGGCGTGCGCTGGTACGGAATCACTTCTCTTTACGGGCACTTTCGCAATTTTATCGCCCGCGCCATCGCGAGCGAGTCGGTCGATGCCCGCGACTGGATGCGGCCGGCGACGCCAGAGAAGCTCCTCGCAAGCATGCTCGAGACGCTCCAGCCGGGCGCGCATCCGGCCGCCCCGACGAACGCTGCGCAATCGCTGGCGGAAGCGCTCGATCGGCCGGTTGTCATCGATTTCGTGGCCGACACCGGCGACGATCGCGACACGAGCCAGGCGGTCGGTTCGATGATCGCCCACGATTATGTCTTGGAAGACGGAACGCGCCTCCCCCGGGGGGAAGTCCTTCTGTTCGGCGGCGACATCGCCTACCCGGTCGCCACCGCCAACGAGATCCATCTCCGATTGACGCAGCCCTGGAACATGGCGCTCCGTGAGGTCCGTCAGGCAGGGCGAACCAAGAAGCGCGTGCTCCTCGGAGTCCCCGGAAACCACGATTGGTACGACGGTCTCGACGGCTTCGGGCGCCTCTTCCGGGAGGCGGTCGACCTGCCGCTGCGTCACGACGGAAAACGGAAGCATCGCGGGGTGTTGGCGAGCATCGCCAAGATCCAAACCGTCCTCGCCCCCCGCCTCGATCGGGAAGCCGACGGCCGTGCCCGGAAGGTCGGCGTCGCCCTCCGCGAGTTCCACTTTGACGAACTTCTCGGCTTCCTGAAGATCGTCACAAGCCTCTTCCGCTTCATCTTCAATTTCGCGTTCGGCGTGCCGAAGAAGCGACGGCGACGCCTCGTTCTTCACGGGTACATGGCCAAGCAACAAGCGAGCTACTTTGCGTTCCCCCTCGCGCGAAACCTCTATTTGTTCGGCGCCGATCGCCAGCTCGGCCGCATCGATTTCCGCCAGCGCACCTTCTTCCGCGAGCTTCGGGCCGCCCACCCGACCCACGACCTCGTGTTCCTCTCCGCTGACCCGGCGATGGCCTACGGCGAAGCGAACGAGCCTGGTGTGCAAATGCTCGAGGCGACCGGCCTCGACCCCGACCACGACAAACTCCTCTATCTTTCCGGCGATTTCCACCACTACGAGCGACGGCGCTTCGGTCTGGGGACCCACGTCATCGCTGGCGGCGGCGGGGCCTTCCTGCACGGTACACGCATCGCGCCGTACCCGAAGGAGGCGGGCCCCCCCGAGGCGGTCTATCCGACGGGGCCGATGTCATCGCGACTCCTCCGCGACGTCCCCTGGAAGCTCCTGATCGGCCGAAGCGGCTTCTTGGTCCACCTCACCGGGGCCCTCCTCGGTTCGATCGCGCTCGCCGTCCACCACGCAACGCCGGTCGTCCACGTCGCAACGGTGGCCGCCGTGCTCGCGACGACCATTTCCGTCCTCTGGCTCATTGCTGGTTACGGGCGCGCCCACCCGAGAAGCGTGGCTGCGGTCGCCGTCCCCTTTGGCGTCGCCGCCGGGATTTTCCCCTTTGCGGCCGACCAGCTCCTCGACCACCGGCGCCTCCTCAGCCTCGCCGCCGAGCCGACGACGCTCCTCACGGTCGCCTTCGGAACAGCCCTCATTTATGGACTTTTCCTCGTGGTCGTCGCCCGGCTCGGCCTTGAACACCAGCAGGCGTTCACCGTGCTTGGCCACGGGGGCTTCAAACACTTTGTACGAATGATTGTACATCCGAGCGGCAAAGTGGAGGGTTTCACCCTAGGCAAAGACGATCCAATCGCCGACGGACCTCCGGCATTGATCGATCGCTTTGTCTTCGAAGCCCGCCCGCCTAACGACGCGGGAAACGAAGGATAAAGGCGGTCACGGTCGGCGGATCCTCGGCGCAGGCCTCCGCCGTACTGGGCCGCGGCTGGCTCTCAGCGACGATTTCACCGCCGTGAGCGACGACAATATTCCGGACGATCGAGAGCCCGAGGCCCGTCCCCTTCCCCTCCGCCTTGGTGGTAAAGAATGGGACAAAAATCTGCTCCAGGCTGTCTTCGTCAATGCCACAACCGTTGTCATCAACGCGGACTTCGACGCCGCCGTCAGGGGCCAAACCGGTCACGATTCCAAGGCGACCGCCGCGGGGCGGTAGGGCATGGCACGCGTTGGTGA
>JAAFHJ010000135.1 GCA_013298325.1 Myxococcales bacterium
TTCGTCTTCGGTGAGCGAATCGTAGCAGTTCTTGGCTACGTGAACGAAGGTGTCGAGACCGACGAGGTCGGCGGTGCGGAAGGTCGCCGAGCCGGGGTGGACCATCGGCTTGCCGGTGATGTTGTCGACGTCTTCCGGGGAAAGGCCCATCTCGAGCATCGCACCGATCGTCGCCATCATTCCATGAACGCCGATGCGGTTGCCGACGAAGTTCGGGGTGTCTTTGCCCCAAACAATGCCCTTACCGAGGATGTCGCGGCCGAAGGTTTCGACGGCATTCGCAGTTTCATCGCTGGTTTCCGGGCCGCGCACGAGCTCGAGGAGCTTCATGTAACGGACGGGATTGAAGAAGTGCATGACGAGGAAGTTCTTTTTGAACGCCTCGGTGCGCCCTTCCATCATCTCTTTGATGCGGAGGCCCGACGTGTTGGAAGCGACGATTGCGTGGGGCGGGAGGATCGCTTCGAGCTTCGTGAAGAGCGCCTGCTTCGCGTCGATGCGCTCAATGATCGCTTCGATGACGAGGTCGCAGGTGCTGAGGGAAGCGAGGTCGTCTTCCGTGTTGCCCGCGGTGACCAAGCGCGCATTGTTCTTGTGAAAGAAGAGCGCCGGCTTGTTCTTGATCGTCTTGTCCAGGTTCCCCTGGGCGATCGCGTTGCGGGCCGCCTTGTTGGTGGCGTCTTTCTCGGGGAGGTTCGGGGGGACGATGTCGAGCAGCGTCACCTTGATGCCTGCGTTTGCGAGGTGGGCCGCGATGCCGCTCCCCATAACGCCCGAGCCCACCACACCCACGTGCCGAATCGGCTTGGTCATGTCCCGTTCCTCTCTCATCTCGGTCTCGGTTGCTGCGTGGGCGCCGTAAGGGCAGCGCCACACACGTTTTTTTCTCGCAGCGGCCCTCGTGAAGAGCCGGCAGCGGAGGTCCTGCTTGCGCACCGAATGAATGTTCATTCAGTTCGTGGGGCGGGACTATAGCGCCGCGCGACGCGCTGCAAAGGGGCTCGCGACGCTTCCGGCGAAAAAACGTGGCCGCGTGGAAATTCGCTCAGTAGTCGCCGCTCGCGCCACCGCCGCCGAAGCCGCCGCCACCGCCCCCAAAGCCGCCACCGCCGCCGCGATCGTCGTCGCGACGCGAACTGCCGCCGCCCCGTCCGCCGCTGCGGCCGAGGACCGAGAGGAAGAAGAAGAGCTCCGAGAGGAAGCCGAGGAAGCCGACCGCGCGGATCCGCCAAATCGCGACGAATACGAACAGCACGCCGAGCGCTCCCGTGATGAGGAGCTGCTTGACGGTGAGTTCGGGGGCGGGATGGACCGTCGACGGGTCGATGGGTCGAGGCTGCACGGGGCGCGCACTCGGAAGTGGCGCCGTGGTCGGGCCGAACTCGTGAATCAGGCCGTCGACGCCGGCATTGAGCCCATCGAACCACTTGGAATCTTTAAAAAAAGGACGAATTCTTGTCTCAATAATCGCCGAGGCGGTTGCGTCCGGGATGTCCCCTTCAGCGCCGCGCCCCGTCTCGATACGGACCTTTCGTTCTTGAACCGCCCACAGGACAAGCACGCCGTCGTCCCGCTTTTCGTCGCCGAGGCGCCACGTACGGGCGACGGCGAAGGCGACGTCTTCGTCGGGCTGCTCTTGGAGCGACGGCACGATCAGGATTGCGATCTCGTGGCCGCTCGCCGCTTTGTAGCGGCGAAGCTTGTCGGCAAGTGCCGATTTTTCCTGGGCGGAGAGCATGCGGGCGACGTCGGTCACCGGCCCCTGAATCGCCGGAACCACGAACTTTCCCGTGCTCGGGATCTGCTCCGGATCGGCGTAGGCCGACGAAACCCATGCCACTCCTGGCGAAGGAGTGCCCCCTTCGCGTCCCGGGGCGACGCCGATCAGGAACGTGGCGACCGCAAGGGCGAGCGCCACACCGAGGCGGACGAGGGGGGAGCCGGCGAAGGGGGTTTTCATCAAGGTGCTTTCAGAACTGAACCTTCGGCGCGTCTTTCGCCCCTTCGGAAGCGCTGAAATAGACGCGCGGCTTGAACGCCTTGCCGGTGATCTTGTTGATCGCCTGCCCTTTGATCTTCGCCAGCTCCGTATTGTAGAGCCGTACGGAGTCGTTGTAGTCGCCGCGCGCCTTCGCGATGCGGTTTTCGGTGCCGGCAAGTTCCTTCTGGAGGCCCATGAACGCCTGATTTGCCTGGAGTTCCGGGTACTTTTCGTTCGAAACCATGAGGCGGCTCAACGAACCTTTCAGGCCTTCCTGGGCCTTTTCAAACTGGGCAACCTTCGCCGGATCGGTGAGGTCATCCGCAGAAAGCTTGACCGAAGTCGCCTCCGACCGCGCCTTCGTGACGGCCGTCAATGCCTCTTCTTCGTACTTCGCCTGCGCCTTCACCGTGGAGACAAGGTTCGGCACAAGGTCGGCGCGGCGCTGGAGCTGGACTTCATAGTCGGCCCAGGAGGCGCTCGCCTTTTCGTCGAGGGAGATGAGCTGGTCGTAGCTCTGGCAGCCCGGCGCCCCGATGAGGACGACCAGGACCGCAAGGAACGCGAGCAGGGACGAGAACGTAGCTTTCATGGCGGGGACCGTAAGGACGGGAGCCACAAGCCGCAAGCATGGCGGTCATGGGGGCGCTTTGGTAGAGCGCGCCCCATGGAAAATCTTGGACGGGTCGCCGTCTACCTCGGCTCCCGGGATGGCGCCGATCCGGCCTTTCGGGCGGCGACGGTAGCTTTCGGAACGGCGCTCGCAACACGCGGAATTGGCTTGGTTTATGGCGGTGCTGCCGTCGGCCTCATGGGGGCCCTCGCCGATGCTCACCTCGCCAGCGGCGGGCACGCAATCGGCATTCTTCCCGAGTCGCTCGTCCGCAAAGAGATCGCCCACCGGGGGCTCGCCGAACTCGTGATCGTCGACGGGATGCACCCCCGAAAAGCGAAAATGATGGAGCTCGCCGACGGCTTCGTCGCCCTCCCCGGCGGCTTTGGGACCCTCGACGAGCTCTTCGAGGTCCTTACGTGGGCGCAGATCGGGCTCCACCAGAAGCCGATCGGTCTGTTGAACGTAAACGGCTTTTGGAACCCTTTGATCACCTTGATGAATTCCATGATTGATGCCCGCTTCGTCCCGGCGAACCATCGGGGCCTCGTCGTCGTCGAGGAGAGCGCCGAAGCGCTGCTCGATCGCCTCGCCGCATGGACGCCGCCCCCCGCCGGCGATCCGAAAGAGGACCGCCGATGATCCGCGATGAAGGGCTCCTGGCCCGCTTGGAAGCGCTGGCGGCCGCGGTTGTTGTCGATGCCGAGCCGGCCCATGATTTCTCCCACGTGCAGCGCGTCGTGCACAATGCACGTATTCTCGGACGGGCGGCACAGGCGGCGGGCGAGCCGGTCGATGAGGTGCAGCTCGAGATCGCGGCGCTCCTCCACGAGCTGGTGAACCTCCCGAAAAATCATCCGAATTCGTCACGGTCCGGCGACCTTTGCGCGGAGGCCGCCTACTCGGCGCTCCGGCAGGAAGGGGTCGCCCGGGAGGACGCCGAGGCGATCGCGAGCGCGATTCGGGACCACGCCTTCTCGAAGGGGGCGACGCCGACGACCCTCGAAGGGTGCATTCTGCAAGATGCTGATCGCCTCGACGCGATTGGGGCGATCGGCATCGCCCGTTGTTTCGCGACGACGGCGGCGATGAAGCGCCCGTTCTACGCGCCCGAGGACCCCTTCTGTACAAACCGCGATCCCGACGACAAACAGTGGGGCATCGACCACTTTTACAAGAAGCTCCTGAAGCTCCAAGCGGGCTTCCACACGGAAGCGGCGCGAGCGATCGCGGCGCGCCGGAGCGCCTTTCTTCAGACCTACCTCGATGAGCTCGCTTCGGAGATTTTGCCGTGAAGCCGACGAAGACGAACGCGATGCGGACGCTTGAAAAGCTGGGGGTCGCCTACGACGCCCACCTCTACGACGTCGACGAAAGCGACCTCTCGGCGGAGACGGTCGCGGCGAAAGTCGGCCTGCCGTGCAGCCAGGTCTACAAGACGCTCCTCGTGCGTGGCGAGAAGAAAGGGCCGCTCTTTGCGGTCATTGCCGGCGATCAGGAACTCGATTTGAAGGCGCTGGCGAAAGTCGCTGGTGAAAAGAAGATCGATACCGTGCCGCTGAAGGATCTTACCGGATTGACGGGGTACATTCGCGGCGGCGTCACCGCGCTCGCGGCCAAGAAGGACTTCCCGGTCTTTCTCGACGAGAGCGCACGCACAGCAACCGTCATTTCGATTTCGGCGGGCGTCCGGGGCTGCCAGCTGTTCGTCGCGCCGAGCGAGTACGCACGCGCCACGCGAGCGACCTGGGGCACCTTTCAGCGGGCGAAGTCGGAAGAGTAGGCGCCGTCAGTCCCAGCCACTGTCCCGATCTTCTTCGAGATCTTCCGGGAGCAGGTTCGGCGGGAACTGGGAACCGCGGACGGTCTCGGGGGCATCGGGCGCCGCTTTCGGCGCGTAGAGACGGAGGACGTCCTCAATGACGCCGACGACCGTGCCGACATCGGCCGGGCGGGCAACCGGGTCGGGTTCGAGGAGTTCGGCGACCAGGCGCGCGAGTTCCGCCGGCACCGGTGGTCGCGAAGGGGGCAGTGGCAACGAGGGGACAATCGACGTCAGCAGGTCGGGGCGAAGGACGCGCCCATCGTCGTCGATGAGGTCTTCGCCGGTCAGCAAACGGTAGAGGAGAAGGCCGATGCCATGGAGGTCGGTCCGGGCGCCCGCCGCGCCGCCCGGTTTTCGCGTTTCTGGGGCGATGTAGTGCCGCGAGGGGCGCCCAAAGGAGACAAATTTGGCGATCCCGGTGTCCGCCTCAATGCGAATTCCTTCGGGGCAGATCCCCCGATGAAAGAGCGCAGCGCTGTGCATCACGGCGAGGCCGTCGAGGAGTTGAAGCACCACGAGGAGCGCTTCCCAGAAGGGGAACGCGCCGCGCCGCTGGAGGACCTCACCGAGCGTCGGTCCGTCAATGAATTCACGCGCGTACGCCGGCGTCCCGTCATCGAGAAAGCCCCCTTGCAAGAAGGCGACGACGTTCGGATGACGGACTTGTGCGAGGAACGCCCCCTCCTGCGTGAGCGCCCGCTGCTCGTCGGGACGGGCCAAGAAGGCGGGGACCTTCACGACGACGCGCTCGCCCGTCGCCGGGAGCGAAGCGACGTAGCTCTCCACTCCGGCGTTGACCGCGAGGAGCGCGTCAATGCGGTAGTCGAAGAGGACGACGTCGCCGAGGGGGAGCCGGGCCATGAAAGAGGTGTATTCGCTGGCGAAGGAGCCCGACACAGGGCCGCAGGGGTTTGGGTCCTGCAGCGTGCGTCGCGCTGCCAAAGGGGAAGTGGGACGGTAGACGACCCCGCGAACGATTACAACGGGGCCCGGACGTTTCGAGGGGCGGGTCTTTAGCCACGCACCTTTGCGCGCGGCGCGAGCACACTCAAGGCAAGTGCGCCGATAAGGATCTCGTCGCCAACATGGAGTTCGGTCTGCGTACCAAGGCGCTCGTAGACCGGCTCTGCCCCTTCCGGGCACTCCCCAATCAGCGAATTTCCTCGACGAAATGGGGGACCGAGGGCCGCGATGAGGGCGGGCAGGTCCTCGTTGGCGACCGGCCGCGGACGGGTCTCGGCGGGGTCGAGCGACTCGTGGACAAGACCGCCGTCGACACACCGGTAGCCATGATCGTGGAAGCGGAGACGCGCCCCCGGCTCGAGGCGAAAAAGGCCGCTGAGCCGGCGGTGGATCCCGACGCGCGATCGCAAGTCTTCGACGTACAGCTTGCTGGTGGCCGGATCGCCAAAGAGCCGCGCATGCAGCGCGCTCGCAAAGCGGTCGTCGGGTGATGGGCGCAGATGCCCCTCCCGGCCGACAAGCACGGGACGGTTGTAGGCGACACGGACATCCAGCGGGAAGGCGGGCGGACGGCCCGCCGAAAGGGCGACGATGCGGACGAGGGCAACGGCATCGTCCCCGTCAGGAAGCTTTGCAGCGACGGGGGCGGAACCTCGCTGCGCAGAAAACGTCCCCGTTGACACTGCTCGATAGCCGCCGACGACCTCGCCGGATCTTCGCTCGTCACTGGACGGTCGATGGGGCGGTCCGCTCATACCTTCGAGAGAGTAGGGCGTTCCATGGAGGGAAGAAAAGAAAAATGACGGTGAGGCGCCGCCTTGCTTTCCTCGCTTGTTTTCAAACAGGGTTGCGCCGCCCGTGCGGGCGCAATTTTCTGCGGCACAGTTGATCTTTGCCGCACCGCCCCGTAGCGTCATAGGCCCGTTCTCGTCCGAGGAGAAGGTGCGCCAACGCGCGAGCCAGGCCATTCTCGCCTTCTCGTACGCACACTCTGCTCACGGCCCCAACGACGACGCCTCCCCCTCCGATGCCTCTCGCCCCCGGCACGATTGTTCTGTTTGATTTCCTCGTCGTAGCCCCCTTGGGGAGCGGCGCGATGGGGGAGGTGTATCTTACACGAAACCTCACGGATGGCACTGCTGCGGCAGTGAAGGTCCTTCCGCGCCACGAGGGCGAAGGGGGGGCATCGTTGGCGGCCGTCCTTGGGAGCGCGACGCTCGCAAAGGAGGTCGAAAGCCGATTTCGCCAGGAAGTGCGGGCACTTTCGCGCGTCAAGCATCCGCGTGTCGTTCGCCTGCTCGCGAGTGGGTTTCTCGACGATGGGAGCCCCGCGTACGCAATGGAGTACGTCGATGGGCAGCCGCTCGACCACGTCTTGGAGGAGGCCCATGCCTTCCCGTGGCCACGCGCGGTAGCGCTCGCCCAAGACCTTTTCCAAGGGTTGAGTGCTCTCCACGCAGAAGGCCTCGTTCATCGCGACATCAAACCGGCAAATCTCGTGCTCTCCGATGACGACGGTCGCGCGACGCTGATCGATCTCGGCATCGTCCAGTGGGATGCCCCTGCCGGGTTCCGCCTCACCCAACCGGGGACTTCGGTCGGGACACCGGAATACATGTCGCCGGAACAGGCGGCCGGCGAAGCGACCGTGCGCTCCGACCTCTACGCGGCCGGGATCGTGCTGTTTGAATTCCTGGTCGGGAAAACCCCTTACGCGGCGCTTGGAGAGCGTGCACTCTACAAGCGAATTTTGGAAGGGACGCCCCCGGTCGTCGCGCCCCACGACTTTCCGGAAGTTCCGGAGGCGCTGGTGGCCCTCGTCGCCCGGTTGGTGCAGAATGCACCCGATGCCCGCCCGGAGAGCGCCGGAGAGGTGCTTGCCGCTCTCGATGCCCTTGTGGAAGACGAGCGCCGCGTGAGCGGTGAGGTCGCCATCCGGCGCTCGCTTCCCGTCGGTCCCCTCGAACGGAGCGGCGCGCGGGCAGAGACCCGTAAGACACGGTGGCTCGTCACCCTCGGCTATGCAGAGTCGTTGACCCTCGACGGGCTCGCCGCCGCGCGTCTTCTCGAAGCGTGCGCCAAACGGGGCAACGCGATCCTCCTCGATCGCCATCGGGCGGTCGCGCTCTTGGAGTCGGCGGCAGGACTCGAAAAATTCCTGAGTGTTCTTCAGGCTGGCGGGCCCGGCGCGCCGCAGGCGGCTGAAGTGCGGCTCGTCGGCCCCGAGATGTTTCTCCCGCCCCAGCGCGCGATTCCAGCCTTTGAAGCAGAAGCCCTCCAGAAATCCCGCGGAACGAGCGGGGAGCACCGCGCCGCCGGGAGCCGCTAGCGGTCCGATTTATGGCAAGGTGGGCGCCATGTCGTTTTTCCAAGAGCCCCCGCGGACCGACGCCGAGCAAGAACTCGGAAAGCCGCTCGAACTGAGCCCGGAAGAGGTTAACGCCTTCGATGAAGCGGAGTGGTACAAGCGCGCCTATCGCGGCGATGTCCCTCAGTTCACCTTTCGTGCCGTTCTGACGGGGAGCATTCTTGGGTTCTTCCTCGCTTTCACCAACATCTATATCGGCCTGAAAACCGGTTGGCTACTTGGCGTTGCGCTCACGGCGTGCATTCTTTCGTTCGCGATTTGGGGATCGTTCTCGAAGCTCGGGCTCACGAAGAGCCCGATGTCTATCCTCGAAAACAATTGCATGCAGTCGACCGCTTCGGCCGCCGGCTACGCCACCGGGAACACCATGGTGTCGGCGATCCCGGCCATGCTCATGCTTTCCGTGTCGGAGGCGCACCCGGGCGGCGTCCACAAGCCCTGGTATGTCCTCGCATTGTGGGTCTTCTTCCTCGCAGTCCTTGGGACGACACTCGCGATCCCGCTGAAGCGAAACCTGATCAACCAGGAGCGCTTGAAGTTCCCCTCGGGGACGGCGGCGGCGGTGACGCTCCAGGGCCTCTACAACAAAGGGGCCGAAGCGGCGGCGAAAGCGCGGGCATTGTTTCTTGCGATGGGGCTTGGCGTGCTCCTCCCGCTCGTGCGCGACCTAAAGCTGCTTCCGAGCAAAGAGAAGAAACATGATCATGGATTGATCCCCGACTCTTCGGAGATCTTTGATTGGCTCCATCGCGTGCTCCCGAAGTCGCTTCGGATCTTTCAGATCCCGGAGGTGCGTCGGGAAGAGTTGATGCACAAGCTCGAACTGAAGGAGCCAGCCCTCGAGCTCTCCCACTGGACGCTTTCCCTGGAGCACTCAGGGGTCTTGGTGGCGGCCGGGGCGCTCGTCGGCCTACGGACGACGTTTTGGATGGTCGCCGGCGGGCTCTATCTCGCCTTTGTTCTCGGTCCGGAGGCACTCGGAAGTCCCTTTGTGAATGCGCAAGGGATCACCGTGTATGCGGCTACAATGCCGATGAAGGCCTGGAAAGAAATTGGCATTTGGCTCGGTGCGCCAATGCTCGTCGCCAGCGGATTGATCGCGTTTGCCGCACAGGCGAAGACGATGGTACGCGCCTTTCAAGGAATTTTCCGGAAGAGCGCGGCGGCCGATGGGGGCGAGAAGGGCTACCGGGAAGGCGACATCTCCGAAAGCGCCGAGGAGCAAGCGGCCCATGCGAAGGCGCGCGCCGATGTCGAGGTCCCCGGCTCCTGGTTTTGGACCGGGATTGTGATCTCGACGGTCGGCGTCGTCGGCACAGCGCGCGCCTTCTTTGAGGTGCCGATCCCCTACGGCTTGCTGGCCGTCGCGATGACTGCGGTGCTCGGCCTCGTCGCCTGCCGCGCGACAGGAGAGACCGACATCACGCCCGGCGGCGCCATGGGGAAAATCATGCAGCTCACCTTCGGGAAGCTCATTCCTCAAAGCACCACGGCGAACCTTATGACGGCCGCCATCACTTCGGGATCTGCCCTCGCCGCGGCCGATCTCCTCAACGATCTCAAATCCGGATATCTCCTCGGGGCAAGTCCGCGACGCCAGTTCCTCGCCCAAGCGGCAGGCATCTTTACGGGCACGGCGGCGACGGTCCTCTGCTTCTACATTCTCGTCCCGGACGCATCGGCGCTCGGTAGAGATTTCCCGGCGCCAGGTGCCCAGCAGTGGAAGGCGGT
Organism: Myxococcales bacterium; assembly: GCA_013298325.1. Lineage (GTDB taxonomy): Bacteria > Myxococcota_A > Polyangia > Polyangiales > Polyangiaceae > JAAFHJ01. The sequence goes on from JAAFHJ010000135.1 coordinate 9,482, forward strand.
CGCCGAAGTTTTCCGCTACGGGCTCGCCAACCTGCATCCGATGGCTGCACGGTGTATTGTACACGGGCTTATCGTCGGGAGTGTGTTCGCGCTCGCCGAACTCCTGTTCCCCAAGGCAAAGGCGTGGCTGCCCTCGCCGACAGGCATCGGGCTCGGATTGACGCTCCCCTTCGCGTCTCCGCTCGCCATGTTCCTCGGCGCGTTGATCGCGTGGGTGCTTCAGCGTGGCGCCAAGACCTGGGCCGAGAAGTACCTCGTCCCGATCGCGGCTGGGGCGATCGCCGGCGAGAGCATCGTCGGCGTGCTCGTGCAAGCGCTGAACAATTTCGTGCTGAAGGGATAGCTGC
>JAAFHJ010000136.1 GCA_013298325.1 Myxococcales bacterium
GTTCAGCGCCCCCGATTCGGTTCCGTAGAAGAGGCGGCAGCTCCGGTCGGTAATCGCGTGCGTGTACTCGTGGGTCGCCACCTCGCGGTCGGTAAACGTGAGCCAGTGGTAGGTCTTCGACGGGTCCTCCGTGAGGGAGCCGGTCTTCGGATCGTACTTCTGAACGGAGTTCGCGGCGTTCTTGTCGCAGGGGTCGTTGAACGAAATAAATTCGCCGTTCCACGACGCATTGTCGCAGGTGTTCGTCGCGTGAATCACAATTCGAATCGGCGAACCCTTGTCGTCATAGGAGACGCGGAGGAAGCGATTGCGGTACCAGTTCTCGATTTGAAGCAAGTTCGCATATGCGTCGACCGCTTCCGGATCCCAGGGGCCATTCGCCGACGCCGACTCGGCGTTTTTCCCGGTGATTCCGTCTTCGACGAAGACCTCGGCCTTGTTGTCCTGCTTCACGCGCTGAATGCGATAGGTCGCCCCCGTCTTTTCAACAGGGAACGTCTTTTTACCGCCTGTAACGCCGGCGCCAGAACCGGTGACCGTCTCTGAATGATACAGCGGAGCGTCAAAAGTAACTTTGCCGGTTTTTGCGTCGACCCACAGCTCGCGCGGGTTCGCTCCTGCGGCGCCGGAGACGGCGAAACGGTGTACGAGCACCGGGGCGCTCCCGGTCGCTGCGAGGGCGAGTTCATGGTCGGTAACCGTCGCCGCCGGCTTCCCTTCCGAGCGGGCGTAGGCAGCCCGCGCCGCCGCTTCTGCGGGGGCCTGTTGGACCGCCGGAGCGACCGCTGCTTCGGACCCCTGATCGGGCCAGAGGGGGCCGGTGACCGAGGCGACGGTGCGGTCGGCATCAAAAGTCACGACCGCAACGGCGCCAAGGAGGCGACGCCCCTGGGCCTTTTGTTCGACCTTGACGTGGGTCGCGCCATCTTCGTCGACGGCCGTTGCAAGTACGCTCAAATCCGAAGCTTTTGATGGTCCGAAGACCTCCGGATAGCTCGTCAAGAAACGGATCGCGCTGCCGCCCGGGTCGTTCGTGTCGAGGACTTGGGTCGTCGTCTGAAGCGGGAAGGCGATGGCGGCCGTTCCGGTCCGCTCGTCGTTCTCAACGACCCACTCAGCGCCGGTCGGCGCCAGGGGGCCGCTGCTTGCGGTGACGCGGGCGTCGTCGTTTCCACACGCTGCAAGTGGTGCGGCAGCGAGGGCGACCAAGAGAGCGGGGGCGGCGAGCACGGAAGCAGAGGTCGCGAAGCGGAAGAGGCGAGGGCGCATAGGGCCGTTAGGGTTCCAAAGTTCCGGGCGCGCGCCACTGGAAATCGACGATCCAGGAAGCGTTTTGCGAAGTTGGCACTGCATCGCAGATGGCACCGGCCCGCGACCGTCGCTGCGCTGCGCCGGTGCTACACTCGGAATTTGGCCCGACTCTTTCGGTCCTGATAGCCCCCCCAGCCCTATGGCCTACGACGACGATTTTGACGGCTCCGGCGACCGGCGTGAAGGCGGCGCTTTCCGCCCGATGCTCCGCCAAGGGAAGCGCTTCTCTCAGGAGGCTGCCCACCGCCCAATCCTCGTTTTTGAAGATGTTTTCAAGTCTTACCGCGCTGGGCGACCGGTCCTCCGCGGCGCAAACTTGGTGATTGAGCGTGGGGAATTCGCGTTTGTCACCGGCCCGTCGGGCGCCGGGAAGAGCACGCTCCTCCGGATGCTCTATCGCGCCGAAAACGCCGACGAGGGGCGCATCCTTTTCATGGGGAAGGACATCGCCCGCCTGAAGGACGACTCGATCCCCTTCCTTCGCCGAAACATCGGCGTCGTCTTCCAGCAGTTTAAGCTTGTCGAAAATTGGAGTGTTTTCGAGAATGTGGCGGTGACTCTCGAGGTGCTTCGCCTCCCCGAGAAGCTCGTGCGCACGCGCGTCGGAGAGGCGCTGGAACGGGTCGGTCTCTCCGGCCGCGGCGAGGAGCCGGCGCGCGTCCTTTCCGGCGGCGAGCAGCAGCGCGTGGCGATTGCGCGTGCGATCGTCGGCGAGCCGGCGCTCATTCTTGCCGACGAGCCGACCGGCAACCTCGACCCTCAGCTCGCCATCGATATCCTCGGTCTTTTCGAGGAGATCCACGAGCAAGGGACGACCGTCCTGTTCGCAACCCACGACCGTACGCTCCTCGAGCAGCGCCCCCACCGCATCATCGTCCTCGATGAGGGGAAGATCACCGATGTGCGCCGCGGCCTCGTGACCGAGGACGGAAACTTTCTCTCGGCGCCCCTCCACTGAGCCACTGAGTCAACGCGCCGGCCGCCAGCCGAGATTTTTCGTTGAAACGACTGAGTGTGAGTTCCGCCATTCCTGCCTTTGAATGACGGACGAAAGGACGACTGTGTTCGACAATCCGAGCCATGCCACCCGCCGCGCCCGCCAGGGAATCCTTCGTGAATGGCGCCTCTTTGCGCTGTCGATCTTTTCGTTGACGGTCGCCTTCGTTTGCCTTGGAGCGGCGCTGCTCGTCATGACGAACCTTCGCGCCATCGAAACCCGGTGGACCCACGCAGGGCGCGTCTCCGTCTTCTTGAAAGAGTCGGCCACCGATGCGGAGATCGAGAAGACGAAAGTCGCCCTCGAAGCGACCGCAGGTGTGAGCCACGTCACCTACGTGACCTCGGAAGCGGCGCGGGACGAGTACGCAAAGAACGAAGGAAATGCGAACGATCCGCTCCTTGCGCTCCCCAAGGAAGCCTTCTCGCCCACCCTCGAAGTCGACGTCGATCCCAACCTCGACGACAAGGGCATTGAGGACATGGAAGCGAAGCTCGGCCAGCTTCAGGCGGTCGAGTCGGTGGAAACCTACCGAACCTGGACGAACCGCCTCGCCCGCCTTGTACGCGGAGGCGTCGCCGCTTCTGGGCTCCTCTCGCTCGTCGTCTTCGCCTCGGTGCTCGCCGTGGTAGGTTCGACGATTCGCCTCGCGCTTCAACGGCGAAAGACGGAAATCGAAGTGCTCAAGCTCGTCGGGGCAACCGACGCCTATATCAAACGCCCTTTCCTCCTCGAAGGATCGGCGCAAGGCGCTGCGGGCGCCACCGGTGCCGTCCTCCTCCTAGGGGTACTCTTTCTGCTCGTTCGCGGTCGGATGGATGGCGAATTGACGACGCTCCTCGGCGTGGAGCCGACGTTCCTCCCCTGGTTCGCCGTCGTCGGGATGGTCGTGACCGGCGCGTTGCTTGGAACGATCGCCGCCTCGCTCGGCCTTCGTAAGCTGGTGGCGGTATGAGGGTCTCGGACGTCGGGCGGCGCTTCGGAAAGCTCGCCGTAGTCTTCTCCCTCGCCGCGGCGCCGATCGGCTACGCGGGGGCGCAAGTCGGGATCGCCCCTGCCGAGGGGGCGCTCATCCAAGATCGGCAAGATCGGCAAGATCGCCAGGCACCGCGCGGCGAATTTCGCGACACTTCCAACGGGATGCGTGAGGCGCCGACGAACGGTTCCCTCGCGCTGGCGGCCCTCGATCGCAAGATCGCCGACCTCGACGCTGAGGAGAACGCTGCCAAGAAGGAACTCTCCGAGCTTGCCGGGAAGCTAGCCATTCAAAAGAAGAAGTCGATCGCCCAAGGGCGCGCCTACTACCGAATGACACGCGCCGGAATGTTGCCTGCAGGTGGCGGCGTACACAGCTTCCTTCAATGGGCGATGCGTGTCGAGCGGGCAAAGAAGAATATTCGCTTTGACGTCGCCGAAGAGAGACGCCTTTCGGGGCGCGGCGCCGAGCTCGCCAAGACCCTGGAGCGCGTCGCCAAGGACCGCAGCCAGCTTGCGAGCCAGCGCTCGGCGATGGACGCGGCCCGGTATGCGATCGCCGACGAGAGTCGTCGGTCGGAGGCCTTCGATCGTGCCTTCGCGGGGAGCGGTGAGTTCATCGCCGTGAACGGCGAAAATGGCGCATCTTCAGGGTTTTCTGCCGCACGCGGCCACCTGCTCTTCCCTGTGGCCGTCCGTGCGAACGCACGCGTCGCCCGTCGCGAAGGGACCAACGGCCCCGGCGTCGAAATCGCCACACCGGCCAACACCGTGGTGCGTGCTGTCTACGCAGGGCGCGTCGCCTTCGCCGATCGCTACGGTCCCTACGGCCGCCTCGTGATCCTCGATCACGGCGATCACTATTATACCGTGACCGGCAACCTTGCGACGATTGACGTGCGCATCGGCGATGAGCTTGTCGCCGGTGAGCGTCTTGGAATTGCCGGCGATGAAGGGCGCGGACCGATGGTCTATTTTGAAGTACGCCACCGCACGGAAACACTCCCGCCGGCGACCTGGCTCGGTCTGAACCTGTAGCCTTCTCCGCGGAACAAAAGGAAAACGGCGCCCTCTTTCGAGGGGCGCCGTTTTTCGTGATGCAGGAGAAAATTCTCGAACTTCCTCAGAAATCGAGGTCGGGAATCGTCGTCGTCTGCCCCTGGACGACGTTCAGCGGTGCCTCCTTGGAGACGACGACGCCGGCGGCATTCGTGTATTGTGCACGAACCGTCCACGCGCCCGCCGGAACGCTCGTGATGTCGTAGGTGCCGGTGCCGGCGGTGAGGACGTAGCCCGTTCCGTTCTGGGGCAGGAGGCCGCGGTTCAGGCTCACGCGGACGTTGCTCGTCGCCAGGCCGCCGACTTTCACCTTGCCGCTCACGGCGCCGAAGCCGACGGTCGGCGTCGCCTTGCCGTTTGCCCCCTGCTCGACGCGGAAGACGGCGTGGGCCGCTTTGCGGGTGCGGTTGCCGAGCTTATCGACGGTGACGACGTGGAAGCCCCAAACCCCGTCGGCGAGGTTCTGGAAGACCTGGCTCTTTTGCGTGTAGGGTGCAAATACCGAGGTCCGTCCGTCGGAGGCGACGCCGTTCCCCGGCATCGTGTCCCCCTGGTGGTCGAGGAGGAAGTAGACCCCCTGCCAGTTCCCGTCGGCGGCGACGTTCGGGAACGTCCACTCGGGGACGACGAGCGCCCCATCATAGTAGGACGTAGCGACCGTAAACTGGGGGATTTTTGGCGTCGGAACCGCCGTGTTGATTCGGGCGGGGAAGGTGTTTTCTACGAGACCGAAGCCGTTCGCGTCGCGGGGGACAATGCGGAAAAATACCGTCGTTGCCGTGTTTGCTGCGAGGAAGCCGGAGAGGGCGTTGTAGGGGATGCTCCCGCTCTCGCCGCCAGCAACAAAGCGAACACCGGGCGTCGCAGCGGTCGGATAGACGCCGGCTGCATTCGTGTTTGCAACATACAGGTAACCCTGACGACCCGGGAAAGAGCGGTTCCAGGCGGCGTCAAAGAAGTTGAAGTCGTCATTGTACGTGACGTCATTTGCCGAATGGGTGGACGACGTGATGTCGAGCGGCGGAAGGAGGCCTTGCGTCGTCGTCGCGTTTGAGATCGTCGCATTGTTGACCAGCGCAGCGCCGTAAAGGAGCTTCACGCGCCCGCGCCCTCCGGCTCCACCAGAATAGCTCCCTGCGCCGCCGGCACCACCGCTTGTATCGATGGTGGCGCCACCAGGAAGTTGGATTTGATCTGCGGCCAGGAGCACGCCGCCCCCGGCCCCGCCGCCGGCGCAGAGGGTGCTCGCGCAGGTACCGGCTTCGCCGCGGGCGAGCACCGACCCGGCGATGGTGATCGTGTCGGCGATAAGCCGCAGGCGTCCACCGCCGCGCCCGGCGGTCCCGTAATTCGCGCCGTTGTAGCGTCCGGTGGCGCCGGGGCCCCCTTTGGCGACCCCCGCGTCGTTCGTCGCGCCGATTGCCGCTCCGCCGCTGGCCGCCTGCCCGCAGGATCCGCCGGAGCTTGCCGCGCCGACGGAACCGTTTCCGCCGCCCGATCCCGGGTTGTAGCTGCAGTTCCCGAGAGCGCTCCCAGCTCCGTCGGTCCCGGTGCCGGTCGCTGCGACGGTGATCGTCGCCCCCGCCTCAACGGTGATCGTCGTCGCGCGAATGGTGAGATCGCCGCTCGAAGAGGTGAGCGTCTGCCCCGCCTTGACGACAAGGGCACCATTGACCAAGAGGAGCCCGTTGTAGTCTTTTGTCGCTGTTGCGTCGATGATCAGCCCATTGAGGGCGCAGGCAGAAGCCGTTGCGTCGCAGGTGCGTTGGTTGGTGCCGCAGTCGTCGACCACCGCGTAGCCGGAGCCATCCGCCTTGCACTGTTCGACGCCGTTTCCGTTGCAGCGCTTGTCGCCAGGTGTACATTTTCCTTGGCACAATCCGGCGTTGCACGTCTCGGCGCAGCTCTGGGCGTAGAGGTAAGCGGTCCCTGCCCCGTTGCAGATTTCTACGTTGTTCCCCGTGCATCGACGCGTACCTGCGGCGCAGTTGGCGGCGGCTGTACATTGGGCATTTCCGCCGCTCCCCGAGCAGCCATTCGCGCACTGTTCGCGGGACTCAAAGCGGTTTCCGCCGGCGGCGGCGACGCAGGTTTCCACGGCGTTCCTCACGCCGCAGCGATTCGCACCGACGGCGCATCCGCTCTGCGGCGCGCAGACGCCGGCGCCTCCGCAGCTCCCGTTGTCGGCACAGGCGGCGGCCGTGTAGTTCAGGGTGCCGTTCGCCGCGCGCGTGCAGGTCTCGACGATGACTTCATTTCCCGCCTGACAGCGCTTTTCCCCTTCGACGGCGCAGGTGCCTGCGGCGCCAGCGTCATTGCCTGTGGAACCGTCGCTCGCGGCGCCGTCGGTGGCGCCGTCGGTCGCGGTGCTTCCATCGCTACCGGTCGAACCATCTGTTTTTGTGGAACTATCGGTCGCTGTTCCGCCGTCGCCGGCGTCGGAGCCGGTCGTGCCGGCATCTTCGCCGGGCGTCGAGCCGCCGTCATCGCCGCTGCAAGCGGCGGCAAGGAGCGTGAGGAGGAGCGCGGTGGAGGCGAGGGGGAGTAGGGGCGTGCGTCGCATGACGGTCTGCGTAGACCCCCCTCTTCCTGCACCGGCGTCAAAGGAGGTCAATTTGGCGTGGCCGTTCGGCGCGCCTGCGCAGTCAGGGCTTCCCAAACGCCAATCTCGGCGGCTAGTGTCCCGTGCCCTATGCGCCGACGCCCCGTCGACACCCAAGAACCGCGCGGTCTCCCCCGCGATGCCTCGCCTGCCCGGCGGTGGGTGGTGGCGCTTGGCGTCGCCGCGCTGGTTGTCGGGGGCGGTTGCGGCGGTGACAAGACCGCAGCAAAGCTCGAGGGGACGTGGAAGGGCGTTCGCAGCGAGGGGGTCAGCGCCGAACAGAAGCCGGCCGCCGACGCCTACGCGAACTCCCTCCGCCTCGATTTCAAAGGGCACGACCTGACCCTCGCATCCCCAAAAGGCCAGCAAAAAGGGCCCTATAAGGTGGTTTCGAGCGACGGCAAGACGATCGTCCTCGCCACCGAACGCGACGGACTCGACGCGAAACAGACGTTCCTGCTCGATGGGGACACGACCCTGAAGTGGAAGGTCGACGACACGAAGATGATCGTTTTTACGAAGTGATCCGAAGCGCCGGAACGATCGTTCGCGGATCGTCGGTCATGATCACCGCAGCACCGAGGCGCGCAAGTCGCGACGCTTCGCGCGGGTCGTTGATCGTCCAGTAGTGGACGGCGAGGCCGGCGGCGGTTGCACGTTTGAGGAAATGATCCCCGTCAAACCGCGCGGTGTAGGGGCCAAGCTTCTGCGAAACGGGGACTTGCAGCGCGTCACCGGGCAAGAATCCAGGTTTGATCCATGAGAGCGGCGCGAAATAGAGCTTCGCGACCTCCAGCGCAGAAGAACTGCGTTGTCCCGCCCATAAATCGGGAGTGATCGCGCGGAGGACGCGATGATCGGCCCCCGCGAGGCGGACCCGATGGGCGTCGCCCCGGGCCGATAAAAAGCTGGCAACGCGACGTGCGAGATCGGCGGACTTAGGTTTTACCTCAATGTTGAAGAAGGTTGCCGGGAAGCGATCAAGGGCCTCTGCGAGCGTCGGTACAAACGCGGGGGCGAGATCTTCCTTCGGGGCACCTGCTACCGGAAACAATGGGATTTGTGAGAGTTCCCGGTAGGTGACGTCTGCGATGCGCACGGAGACTCCTGCCGTTCGCAGGAGCGTGTCGTCGTGGGCGATGACAATCACCCCATCACGGGTCTGGTGGACGTCGGTTTCGAGGGCATCCACGCCCCGCTCGAGCGCCCGCGCGAAGCTCACAAGGGTGTTTTCCGGGAGTTCCGCGGGGGCGCCGCGATGGCCATAAACGAGGGGGCGGGACACGCGCGGAGGCTACTCGAAACCGCCGCTTCGTGCGGCACTTCGCCGCGGCGCCGCCCAGTTCGGCTAGGCTCGCCGCCGATGCTGCGCCCCTCGCTTTTCGCCGCCCCACTCCTCGCATGCGCGCTCTTCTCTTGCAAAAAGACTGAGTTGCCGCCGGCTCCCCTTCAGAGCGGAACGGTCCCGATCGCCGTGACCGACGAAGGGTTTACGCCGAGCAAGGTGCGCCTCGAAAAAGGGAAGCCGGCGACGCTCGTGTTTACGCGCACGTCGGCGCACACCTGTGCGGAGCGCGTGAAGTTCAAAGCGCTTAACGTCGATGAAGCGCTGCCCCTTCAAACACCGGTCTCCATCAAAGTGCCGACCGAAACCGCGCAGACGCTCACCTTCACCTGCGGCATGGACATGTACGCGAGCTCGGTCGTCGTCGAGTAGCGTCTCGCCGCTGCCACGCTACTCGCCGTCGCTCTCCTCCGGCATTTCGTGGGCTCCTGCGTCTTCATTCGTGCTCTCGCCGCGTTCGTCGGTTCCGGGGACGCCGACGGCGTCTTTGCAGCAGCGGAACCCGATTGAGTAGTCGTGGTAGGCGGGGGCGTGAGCGCGGGTACTGTACATGCAACCTTCGCCATTGATGGTCGTGTCGAGGAAGTAACCGCCGGCAAAGATCCCGCTGCCGTTCCAATCGTCGGCGACCCATTCGTGGAGGTTCCCGACGAGATCGTGGACCCCCTCCGGCGTCGTGCACTGGGCGAACGCGCCCGACGGAGCGACGGTGCCGTCGACTTGCAACAGGCGCGGATCATTCATGATCGACCAGCTCGCCAGCTTCTCCGGTGTGTCGAGGCGCAGCGCGCGTCGCGCCGATTTTGCCGCCGCGGGGACGTTGTTTTTCAGCTTCCCAGAGGTTGCCGACGTACCCGTCTTCGCGCCGCTCTTCGCGGGCTTCCCGCTACTCCTGGCGGGGGTGCCCTTTCCCGCTTTTTTGCTGTTCTTTCCGACGCGGCCCGGCGACTTTGGCCCCTTTGCCGCCGACGCGGTCGGCTTCCCTTGGGGGGTCCGGTGGGGCGCTCTGGCGGGGTGGGCGGCGATGCTCGCTTGGAGGGCGGCCCACTCCTTGGGGAAGACGACGCCGAGCGGTGAACGCCCGGAATCGTTGCATGCTGCCGCTTTCTTCGCAGCGCCATAAGGGTAGGTGCGCGCCGCAGAGCCGGTGCAGGCGCTCCGCCATTCCCGGAGCTTGCAGAGTCGCTTCCCGGAGGCGCCGCAAGCCTCTTCGGCCTTGTCCCGACTGACGTAACCACTTGGAAATACGTCTGGTTGGCTCATTGCGCGGACTGCGACTTTGTCTGCGTTGTCGTACCAGCGGAGAGGGCTCCCGTCGGTGGCGACGAGCGTCGCCTCCCAGCGATCGATGCATGTTGCACCGACGAGCGCCATCTCGGGCGGGCAGGGGCCGCCGGCGAAATTGCGGGGCGTGGCATCGGGAGCGACGGCGTCGGTCTCCGCGTCTCCGGGCTCGTGCGCGCTTGCATCGGCGTCGTCGCCCGCATCGGAGAGGCCGGCGTCGGGCACGGTGGGGGCCGGCGTCTTGGCGACGTGGGC
>JAAFHJ010000137.1 GCA_013298325.1 Myxococcales bacterium
CTCGCGAAAGAACAAGGAAAAAGCGACCTTGCAGATGCGGTGGCGGTCGTTGGCTCCCAGATCGATCGCCTCTCCAACCTCGTCGATGAATTCCTCGCCTTCGCGCGGCCGAGCGCCCTTCGCCGACGGGCTACCGATCTCCTCCCGCTCGTCGAGCGCGTCGCGCTGCTCGTCGATGAGGAGTTTCGCCGCGAAGGGCTGGAACTCGAGTTGGATCTCCCGACGCGCGAGGTCGTCGCCGATATTGATCCCGCACGTATCGAGCAAGTTCTTTTGAATTTGCTACGAAATTCGCGTGAAGCGTGCGAAGGGGGGCGAGGTTCGCGCATTCGCATCGTCGTCCGCCGGCGCCCCCGCGAAGCATCGCTCCGTGTCGAGGATGACGGCCCCGGCTTCTCGGGCGAGAACCCGGTATTCGACCCCTTCTTCACGACAAAAGACACGGGGACGGGCCTCGGCCTCGCGCTCGTTCAGCGCGTTGCGATCGAGCATGGCGGCGAGGCGAACGTCGTCCCGAACGACGCTGGCGCCACCGTCGAAGTCCTCCTGCCGCTGGCCGATCGTCGTGACGAGCACGCGCCCCCGGTGACCCAACCCCCGCTCGCGCCGTCGAGCCCCCGCTCGAAGTCGGAGACGAAATGAATCGCCAAGAGAGACACATCCTGGTCGTCGACGACGAAGCAAGCGCACGGAGCGGCCTTGAGCGGCTCCTCGTGTCCGAGAAATACAAGGTTTCCACCGCCGATTCCGGCGAGGCGGCGCTGGCCCTGGTCGAAGCGTCCCCGCCGGACCTCCTCATCACCGACCTGCGCATGCCGAAAATGGACGGCATCGCGCTGCTTGAGGAGCTCCGACGCCGCGGAAACGACATCCCCGTCATCGTCGCGACCGCCTTCGGCGACATCCAGAACGCCGTATCTGCGATGCGCGCCGGTGCCGACGACTACCTCACAAAACCGATTGAATTCGACGCATTACTCGTCGCAGTAGAGAAGGCCCTCTCCCAGCATGCCTTGCGCGTCGAGGCCGAGAACCTCCGCCGGCAGGTTCGTGAAGAAAACGGCCAGGGGCTCCGCGGCCTCGTCGGATCGAGCGCCGCGATGCAACGTTTCTACGCAACGCTTCGAAAGGTTGCACCGTCCCGCGCGACGGTGCTCGTGAGCGGAGAAAGCGGCACCGGCAAAGGGGAGGTCGCGAAGGCACTGCACGAACTCTCCCCGCGAAAATCGAAGCCCTTCGTCACAGTTCACTGCGCCGCTCTTGCCGAGAACCTCCTCGAGAGCGAACTCTTTGGCCACGAAAAGGGCGCGTTTACCGGCGCCGACCGGCGACGGCCGGGGCGCTTCGAAGTCGCCGATGGCGGCACACTCTTTCTCGACGAAGTCGGCGAAATTCCGCTTTCAACGCAGGTAAAGCTGCTTCGCGTGCTCCAAGAACGCGCGTTTGAGCGCGTCGGCGGCAACGAAACCATTCGCGTGGACGTTCGCCTCGTTGCTGCGACGAATAAGGATCTCACCGAACAGGTACGCAAGGGGGCCTTTCGCGAAGACCTCTACTACCGCCTCGCCGTCGTCTCCCTCGATATGCCCCCCCTCTGGCAGCGTGGTGGGGACGTTCTTCTGCTCGCCGAGCACTTCTTGACCAAGTACGGCGCCGAAAATGGCCGTTCCATGCGCGGATTCTCGGCAGCCGCTCGTCGCCGCCTCCTTGAGCACCGCTGGCCGGGGAACGTTCGAGCCCTCGAAAATACTGTCGAGCGCGCGGTGGTACTCGCGGAAGGGGACATCATTGAAGAGAGTGACCTTGTCCTCGAAGGCGGCGAAGTTTCGGTGACGGGCGCCCCGCGCATTCCCGGCGCGACAATGGCAGAAATCGAGCGCCACGCGATCCTGACGACGCTCGGTGCTGTTGGTGGAAAGCCGGCCAAGGCCGCCGAAATCCTCGACATCGGCGTACGAACCATTCAATACCGCTTGAAGGAGTGGAAAATGGATGGGGGTCGCACGGAGCACGAATCGAAAGACGACTGACGATTCACCAGGTTGGTGCGTCGCTCTCTTCAATTTCAGCGACGCGATTCAGGGTTTCAATGGCGCGGGCTCCAGTACTTCTGGGGCCCGCGCCGTTTTTGCATCGGCGCGCATTCTGAGCGCCCGCGACGAAACGCCGCAGGCAAATTCTCAGCATTTGGTCACGGCATGGACGTTGCGGTGCGTCAGACGTGGCTCCGAAAACCCCTCTCCGTGCAACCGCCGGTGGTCCCCCGGCACTCGCGCAGGCGCTGCCTGCAGTATGCACTCATTGCGCGGCCCCGGTCCCCGAAGCACGGCAAGCGCTTCCCGCCGACGAAAGCCGCTTCTGCTGCAACGGCTGCAAAGAGGCGAACGCGTTCCTCCAAGACGCTGGCCTGAACCGCTTCTACGACCTGGCCGACGGAGGAATTCGCGCTGCCAATCGGGAGACGAAGCGCCCGACGCTCTGGCTCGCTCCCCACCGGGACGCGATCGCCGTCGGTGACCGATCCCCGCGTAAATTCGCTCTGTTCGGCGTTCATTGCACCGCATGCGTTTGGCTCATCGATCAGCTCTTTCGACGCCGCGCGACCGCTGCCGACACCATCCACATCGATACCGCGCGCGGCGCCATCACCCTCCGCGTGGCGCCCCCCTTCGATCTCGACGCGTTCGCTGAAGACGTTCTCCGCGTCGGCATGGAACTCGGCCCCGCCAAAGACCTCGGTGCCCGCCGCGATCCCGACGGAATCACGATGCGCTTCGGCGTCGCCGTCGCCCTCGCGATGAACGCGATGCTCTTCGCGTTCGCGATCTACGCGGGACTCAACGAAGGCCCACTTTTCGTTCTTTTTCAGAGACTTCAGCTCGTCATCGCCGGGCTCTCCGTCCTGATCGCCGCGCCCGTCTTCGTCAAAGGGGCGGTCGGGGCGCTTCGTCGGGGAGTCCTTCATCTCGATCTCCCGATCGCGCTCGGGATGCTCCTCGCGTATGCGAGCGCCTGCATCGGCTACGTCGCGACGAACGGCGGCACGTCGGCCGCCTACTTCGACACCGTCACCGTGTTCGTCGCGCTGATGCTCCTCGGCCGCCTCCTCCAACGCCGCGTCGTCGACCAGAACCGGAAGGGGCTCCGCGAGTCAGCAAGTGCCGATCTTTTGTACGCAAACGTCCTCGAGTCCGACGGCGGCCCGTCGCGTCTGAAGACGGTCCCTGCCGCGAATCTCGTCATCGGCGACCGCATCCTCCTCGCCCCCGGCGATCTCCTCCCCGTCGACGCGACGCTCACCGCCCCGGAACTCTCGGTCGCCCTCGACTGGATCCGCGGCGAGAGCGCACCGGTACGGATGGTCGAAGGGGCAGTCGTCCCCGGCGGCGCCTTTCACGTCGGAAGGCGCGCCGTCGAGCTCGTCGCGACCGAAGCCTTCGTCGATGGGCGCGTCGCCGACCTCCTCACTTCCGCACTCCCGAGCGACCGCAACGACGCGCGAGAAACCGCGTTTGATCGGGCACTTGCGCGTTACTGGGTCATCACCGTCCTCGCGCTCGCCGTCGTCGGCTTCGGCGGCTGGCTCCTTGCGACCCACGACCTTCCGCGCGCCCTCGCCGTCACCGCCGCCATCCTGATCGTCACCTGCCCGTGCGCCTTCGGCATTGCGACGCCACTCGCCTACGAGCTCGTCCAAGCGGGCCTCCGCAAGAGCGGCTTCTTCGTCCGGACAGCCGGGTTCCTCGACCGCGCTGCCGCCGTCACCGCGCTCGTTTTCGACAAGACCGGGACGCTCACCGAAGGGCGCCCTCGTCTCGAAAATACCGAAGCACTCACACGCATTTCTGAGGAGGATCGCGAGGTTCTCGGTGCGCTCGTCGCCCGCTCGTCCCACCCGAAGAGCAAGGCACTCCGCGACGCGCTCACCGCCCAGCGAAGCGGCGGCCTCGTCTGGCGGAACGACCTGACCGTCCTCGAGACTGCCGGTGAGGGCCTGCGTGCACGATGCAACGATCGTCGCTACGCGCTCCTCGGCGCCGGCGAAACGACCGTCTTCAAGAAGGACGACGACACGATCGCAGCGTTCACCTTCGTCGAAGCCGAAAAGGCGGGCGTTTCCAGGGCGCTTGAAGAGCTTCGTGGCGAGGGCTACCGCATCTCCCTGCTCTCCGGCGATCACCCGGAGAAGGTCGCGGCGCTCGCCAGCCGCCTTGGACTCCCGGCAGAAGCTGCCCGCGGCAATGCCCGTCCTGAGGACAAGGCCGCCGCCCTCGGCGCGCTTGCAACCGCTGGGGAACGCACACTTTTCCTCGGCGACGGCCTCAACGACTCCCTCGCAGCCACCCAGGCGTTCGTCTCGGGAACCGCCGTCGTCGACCACGGAATGCTCGCCGCAAAGTGCGACTTCTACCTCGGCCACCAGGGCATCGCCGCCGTCCCCGTGGCGCTCCGCGCCGCCAAACAACTTCGTCGGGTCGTGCGGCGGAATCTCGCCATGGCCCTCGCCTACAACGTCCTCACCGTCGGCCTCGCGCTCGCCGGGAGGATGTCGCCCCTCCTCTGCGCGGTCGTCATGCCGCTCTCGTCGCTCTCGACGATCGCGGTGACCGTGCTGTCCCTCCGCAGCCCGAGCGAGCGCCAGTGAACGTCATCCCCCTCGAAGTCTTCGTGAGCCTAATCCTCGGATTTTCCTCACTTCTCCTCTGGTTCTTCACGAACCGCCAAGGCGATCTCGACGAAGCCGACCGACTCGCCCTCCTCCCCCTCGACGACACGCCGCCGCCGCCCGCGAAGCCCGCCGTCCGCCCGGAACCTCTCTGACTTGCCCCGGCACACGATTCCCTAACGGAAATCCAAAACATGGAAACTACACCTAACGCCCTGGAAGAATCGTTGGAACACCAACCTTCTTCCCCCAGCGATTCCAAGATGGATCGCATCACCTACAACGATGACGTTGTTCGCAAATTCATCGCAGCGTCGATGATTTTCGGCATCGTCGGCATGCTCGTCGGCGTCATCGTCGCCCTCCAGCTAGCCTGGCACCCGGCAAACGCGTCGGCGGCTGGCCCCTGGTTCTCGTTCGGGCGCCTGCGCCCGCTCCACACGAACGCCGTCATCTTCGCCTTCGTCGGCAACATGATGTTCGCGGGCGTCTACCACTCGACGCAGCGACTCGTAAAAGCCCGTCTTTTCTCCGATTTCCTGTCGAATCTCCACTTCTGGGGCTGGCAGGCGATCATCGTCGCAGCCGCCGTCTCCCTCCCGATGGGGTACACCCAGGGGAAAGAGTACGCAGAACTCGAATGGCCGATCGACATTGCGATCACGCTGATTTGGGTCGTCTTCGCGGTGAACTTCTTCGGAACGCTCGCAAAGCGCCGTGAGAAGCACCTGTATGTAGCCATCTGGTTCTACATTGCGACGATTGTAACGGTCGCCGTTCTTCACATTGTGAATTCGCTGGCCATCCCGATCTTCGCGATGAAGAGCTATTCGGTCTTTGGCGGCGCACAAGACGCACTCGTGCAGTGGTGGTACGGCCACAACGCGGTCGCCTTCTTCCTCACGACGCCGATCCTCGGCATCATGTACTATTACGTCCCGAAAGCGGCGGAACGCCCGGTTTATAGCTACCGGCTCTCCATCGTCCACTTCTGGTCGCTTGTATTTATGTACATCTGGGCAGGTCCCCACCACCTGCTCAACACGGCGCTTCCTGAGTGGGCACAAACCCTCGGAATGGTCTTCTCCGTCATCCTCTGGCCGCCGAGCTGGGGTGGGATGATCAATGGTCTCTTCACCATCCGCGGCAACTGGGAAAAGCTCCGCGTAGACCCGGTCATGAAGTTCTTCGCCGCCGGCCTCACCTTCTACGGGATGTCGACCTTCGAAGGCCCGCTCCTCTCGATTCGCTCGGTGAGCGCCCTCGCCCACTACACCGACTGGATCGTCGCCCACGTCCACGGCGGAGCCCTCGGCTGGAACGGCCTCATGGCCTTCGGCGTCTTTTACTGGCTTGTTCCGCGCCTTTACGGCGTTCAGCTCCACTCGAAGAAGGCGGCAGACGCGCACTTCTGGCTCGCGACGGTCGGCATCGCCATCTACATGCTCTCGATGTGGGGCGCCGGGATCGGCCAGGGGCTCATGCTCCGCGCCGCCAAGCCGGACGGCTCCCTCTCCTACGCGACCTTCGTCGAAACGCTCCTCGCCATCAAGCCGCTCTACTTCGTCCGCTTCGGCGGCGGCCTGATGTACCTCGGCGGCATCGTCCTGATGACGTGGAACCTGATCGCGACCGTTCGCGCAGGCAAACCGGTCGTCACCACCGTCGATGTCCCTGCACTCGTTGAAGAAAAGAACGAAGTCCCCTGGACCCAGCTCCTCTTCGCGAAGCCGACCCTGATTGTCTTCACCGTCATCGCCCTCGCGATCCTCACCGGCGCGACCAACTTCATCGCCGGCAGCTTCTTCCTCGTCGTCGCTGCGATGGTCGCCGTCCTCGGCGGGCTCGTCCTCTCCAAGCAGGATGACGACGGGAAGCCGACCTGGCACCGCCTCCTCGAAGGGCGCGGCCTCCTCTTCACGGTCCTCACGACCATCGCCATCCTCATCGGCGGCGTCGCCGAAATCGTCCCCTCCCTCGTCGCCGCGCCGACGGAAGCGGGCATCGCCGTCAAGGTCGACCCCTACCGCCCCCTCGAACTCGAAGGGCGCGACATCTACCTCCGCGAGGGTTGCTACAACTGCCACTCGCAGATGATTCGGCCCTTCCGCTACGAAGAGCAGCGCTACGGCGCGATCTCGACGCTGGCCGATTCCCGCTACGACCACCCCTTCCAGTGGGGCTCGAAGCGCACCGGTCCGGACATCGCCCGCGAAGGTGGCAAGTATCCGAACTTGTGGCACTACAACCACCTGGTCGACCCGCGCGCGGTGACCGCCGGCTCGAACATGCCCGCCTACAAGTTCCTCGCGACGAGCAGCGTCGACCTTGAGAAGACCCGCTTCAAGATGCGCGGCCTCTCCAAGGTAGGTGTACCCTACACGCAGGCCGACATCGACGGCTCCGTCGAGAACAGCCGCGAGCAGGGGAAGGCGATCGCCGAAGACCTCAAAGCCAACGGCGTCGCCGTCGCCGCCGATAGCGAAATGGTCGCCCTCGTCGCCTACCTCCAGCGGCTCGGCAAGCTCCGTGTCGACGTCGCCCCCGGTCCGAAGGCCGCCGCCCTCGATCCGTCGCTCACCCACTGATTTTCCGATTCGAAGCGCTCGGTCGGTGCGCGCGGAGCGCGCGTATCGGTCGAGGCGAAAATCAAGGCCCGGCTTCAATGCCAGGAGTCGGGCCTTCTCGAATCGCTAAATCTTGAGCCCTCTTCCAGGAGACTGACGATGTTTTCCGAACTGATGCGACACAGCAACGCACTCGGCTTCCCGCAAGGCGCGTTCTTCTTTTTCTTTACGAGTTTTTTGCTCCTCTGCGTCGTCCTCATTCGCAGCGGGAAAGCCCACTGGGATGCCGATGCCGCCCTCCCCCTCGACGACGAAGACTCCCCCCTTCCGCTGAAAGCTGAAGGAAAGAAGGAGATCGTATGACCACCAAGCAATCGGCCACGGCCCGCGGTCCCGTAACCCACGAAGTAGATGGGATTATTGAGGAAGACAATGAACTCCCCAAGTGGTGGGTCACCGCACTGATGCTCTGCATCGGCTTCGGAATCGCCTACTACATGGCCTATTCGATGTATGGCATCTTCGACACCCCGTCGGTTGCCTTCGAGAAAGAATCGGCGATTGCTCGCGCGAAGGAAGCGGAGCGCCTAAAAGCCGAAGGACCCGTGGACAAAGCGGCACTGCTGCTCCTATCTAAGGACTCAGCAACCGTCGCCGACGGCGCTCAAGTCTTCACCACGACCTGCGCGGTTTGCCACGCGGCAAACGGCGGTGGTGGCATCGGTCCCAACTTGACCGATGACGCTTGGATGCACGGCGGCTCCCCAGATGCGATCTACAAGACGATCAACGAAGGGGTCACCGGTAAGGGAATGCCCGCGTGGGGCCCCCAGCTCGGTTCGAAGCGTGTGAAGGCGGCAGCCGCCTATGTCATCACCCTCCGTGGCACCAAGGTCGCGGGCGGGAAAGAGGCACAAGGGGCGCCCTTCGAAGGGGATTGAGTCGTGAAAAAGTCATTGCCGGTGCTCGAGACCTCGTGGCGCGAAAGTTCCATCCTTCCCGACGGGAGCCGTAAGCGGATTGTTCCGCTTACGATCGACGGGCGTTTCGCCACGGCGCGCAAGTTCGTATTCGCGGTACTTGTTGCGATCCTTGTCGCGCTCCCGTGGGTCAAGATCGCTGGCAATCCGGCTGTATTTCTCGATATTCCTGCACGCAGATTCTTCCTTTTCGGTGCGACGTTCAATGCGCAGGATGCCGCGCTCGTCGTGCTTCTTTTCTTCGCAGTTGCGCTCACCCTTGTCGTCGCGACCTCGCTCCTGGGGCGCGCCTTCTGCGGGTGGGCCTGCCCTCAAACGGTCTTTCTGGAGGGGCTCTTTCGCCCCTTCGAGCAAAAGATCCTCGGCACCATCGCCGACCGGAAGCGCCGCGAGGGCCTCCACGGACCGACGGCGAACCGCGGGCGAACGATTCTCCTCCACGCGATCTGGATCGTTCTCGCGACCTTCGTCGCCCACGTCTTCGTCTCCTACTTTGTCTCGATCCCGAAGCTCTTCCAGATGGTCCGCACGAATCCGTCGGCCCACCCGGAGGCCTTCCTCTGGATGTCGGCGGTCACGGCCGCATTCTACGGAAATTTTTCACGTTTTCGTGAACAGACCTGCCTCGTCGTTTGCCCCTACGGGCGCCTCCAGGCGGTGCTCGTCGACGACGATTCCCTCGTCGTCGGCTACGACGCCACGCGAGGCGAGCCGCGCGGAAAAGCGGTCGCAAAGGCCTCCCACGCGGCCCCCGACGCCGCCGAAGAGAGCGGACCGGCTTCGAAAGGGGCTTGTGTCGACTGCGGGCGTTGCGTCGCCGTCTGCCCGACCGGCATCGACATCCGCAACGGACTTCAGCTCGATTGCGTCGCTTGCTCGGCCTGCATCGACGCCTGCGACGACGTGATGGACCGGCTCAAACAGCCGCGCGGCCTCATCCGCTACGATTCGCTCAACGGCCTCGCCGGGCGGGCCAAACGCGTCCTCCGTCCTCGACTCGCGCTCTACGCCGTCGCCACCATCGCCCTCATCACCGCGACGACGTTCGCAACGCGACGCCACCACAGCTTCGAGGCAAACCTGCTCCGAAACACGGGAACCCCTTATTTTTCCGACGGAAAAGACGTCGTCAATGGCTTCGAGCTCCACGTTGTGAACAAGGGGGCCTCGGCGACCGACTACGCAGTGGCCGGCGACGATCCCCGGTTTACCTTCGTCGTCCCCATTTCGACGCCCCACCTTGAAGGCGGAGCCGATGTCCGCGTCCCCGTCATGGTTCGCGCGCCAAAAGGCACACTGACCGGCGAGAAATTTCATTTGAAAATCTCGAACGCATCGGGGGAGAGTGTTCCGATTGAAGCAAGCTTCCTCGGCCCCGCCGCCGGAGAGTCGATCCGGTGATTGCCACCGCGCTGGTCGCGGGCGGGGCCCTCCTCGGCCTGTCGTCGGCCCCCCACTGCGCCGGGATGTGCGGGCCGCTCCAGTGCGGTCTCCTCGGCGTGCGCCCCACAACTTCAGGCACTTCCACATCAAACATCCCGGCAGTCCTTGCCGCGAATGCCGGGCGCCTGACCGTCTACGCC
>JAAFHJ010000134.1 GCA_013298325.1 Myxococcales bacterium
CCCCCGGTTCGTGGAGCACCTCCTCACGTGCCACGCCGAGTACGGCGACGCCCAGGGGATCACCGCCCCAAAGGCGACCGAAACCCCCGCCGTCCCCCTCGCCGAGCCGCTCCAAGCCTTCCGCGCCGCCGCCGGCGCCTGGGCCCGCCAGATCATCGCCCGCGTCGACGACGACGACGACGCAACCCTCGCCGCCGCGACCGCCGCCCTCGCCCCGCTCACGAACCTCCGCGAGAAGAACCGCCGCGAAGGCAAAGCCGACCCGGGCCCGACCAACAGCCCCGAGTGAGCGTGCTCCCGTCGTCCCTCGCGCTCCCTTGCGGCCAGCCCCGATGATCCAACCTATCCTTCAACGCCTGGACCGCTGGCTCGCGACCCATCGACCGCAGTTTCATTCCCAACTCCGTCCCGGGATCGACTCCGAAGCGCTCGCCAAGCTGGCGAAGAAGGTGCGATTCCCGCTCCCGGAAAACCTCCGGGCGCTGCTGGAGTGGCATGACGGATCGAAGGCGGCCGGGGAGAACTTCCTGTGGAACTATCGGCTGCTTTCCGCCAACGAAATCGCCGAAGCGACATCGATGTTCCGCGGACATCTGAAGGCAGGCGAGTTCGAAGACAAGATCGACTGGTGGGTCGACGGCTGGATACCGCTTCTGGGCAACGGCGCAGACGACTACATCTGCCTCGACACGCTGGGGAGCTTCGGCGGTTCGCCAGGACAACTCTTGCAGTTCTACCACGATGACTACCCTCGGGATGGGATCGCCCCGAGCGTCGATGCGTGGTTTGATGCGCTTGTCTCCGCCTTCGAAAATGGGCTCTTCGAGCAGGCTTATCCTCGCGACGAAGAGGCGTTCCGTGCGCATCTGGCGGCTGCTCTTCCTGGCTATCCGAAAGACGCTGCGGCGAGGAAGAATGACGCAAAGGCACGCGCGCGCATCTCCACGCGCGACGCCGTCAAGAATGCGGTCGCTACGCTCGACGGGCCGGTCGCCGACCTGGCAATCCGAATCGATCGGGAAAAAGTCTTGAAGCCGGCGCAGCGCGCCGTCGCCGAAGCCTGCGATTCCCTGTCGAGCCGCCGAGCGAGTGCGACGGTGGAGGTATTCGAGGTTCTGGCCGCACCGAACACCAAGAGGGTCGCGTACGCGGTCTGGAGTACGAGCACCGTCGGCGAAACGTGGCGCGACGGGTACGTTGTCGGCATTGACCTGAAGGGGCAGGTCGTCCTCAAGGACAAGAAGGTGCAGGCGTAACCTTCTGCGCCCCCCGCCGGCATCCGCCTCCGAAGCGGCAGAAGGCGCGGAGCACGCAAACTCGCACCTGAGCGCAGGAATTTCCGCCGGGGGGGCGGCGGTTCCCGGCTAGTCTAGCGGGCCTCTGTGAGTTCCTCGCCGCTCCCGCCTCGGGTGACCGACGTCACCGTTCTGCCTACGCCGCCGAGCCCCCCGGCGGGCGATCGGCCGTGGATCCCGAGCGCGTGGCTCGCCCTGTTCCACCGGCGGACGAAAATGCCGCGGCGCCTCAAGTTCACCCGCGAGGGGAAGTTCTTCATCGGCATCACGCTCGGCGTCGGCTTCGCGGCGATCAACACCGGGAATAACCTTCTCTATTTGCTCCTCGGGATGCTCCTCGCCCTCATCGTCGTCAGCGGGATCCTGAGCGAAATCTCCCTCCAGCAGCTCACCGTCGTCCGGAAGCTCCCCCACCGGGCCCAGGTCGGGCGCCCCCATGTCGTCGAGGTCGAGGTCTTCAACCACAAGCCGCGGATCCCCTCCTACGCCATCGAGGTGGAAGACCTCCGCGCCGGCCAACCGGCCGACAAACGCTGCTTCTTCCTCAAGATCTCGCCGGGATCGGCCCAGGTCGCCGCCTACCGACGCACCCCCCAAAAGCGCGGGCGCGATGAACACATCGGCTTCCGCCTGGCGACCCGCTTCCCCTTCGGCCTCTTCGAAAAGAGCCGCGAGATCCTCCTCGACGGCTCCCTGATCATCTACCCGCAGACGGAAGACGTCCCCCCGAACGCCCCGCCCCGCGGCGACCGTGAAGGGGAACGGGTCGCGATCCGCCGCGGCTACGGCGATGAATTCCTTGCCCTAAAGCCCCACCGGAGCGGCGAAGACCTCCGCGACGTCCACTGGCGCAAATCGGCGACCGTCGGCCAGCTCGTCCTCCGCGAGCGCGCCGAAGACCAGAAGCCCGAGGTCCGCCTCGCCCTCGACGTCCATCGCCCGGTCGGCGAAGACCTGCCAAACCATGCGACCGGAGCCCTCGACGCCGCCCTCGCCGGCAACCG
Source organism: Myxococcales bacterium (assembly GCA_013298325.1). Lineage (GTDB taxonomy): Bacteria > Myxococcota_A > Polyangia > Polyangiales > Polyangiaceae > JAAFHJ01. Next base: position 2,300 of record JAAFHJ010000134.1, read on the forward strand.
GAGCCCCTCGCTCACCCGCGAAGCCTGGGACGCCGGCTTCGAGCGCCGCATCCGCGACGTCGCCTCCAAGGCGCTCGCCCACGTGAAGCGCGGCGATGTCGTCGTCCTCCGCACAAGCGCCGGCGAGAGCGTCCGCAGCGATCCCTCGGTCGGCATCGACCCGATCCTCCGCTTTTTGGCCCTCTTGCAGCCGGCCGGCGAAGAGCTCGCCGTGGAAGCCAAGCCGGCCCCGGACCGCGCAGCGCCCGCAAACGTCCCCGCCCCCACCAGCGGCCCCGCCCTCGGCTCGCCGGTGACCGCCACCTCCGAGGCAGGATGATTCGTTTCGGGCTTGTCCACCGGATCATGACCGACGCCCTCGCGGCGCTCGGCATCTTCGCCGTCCTCACGACCGGCACGCTGACCCAACCGGTCGCGATCCTTGCCCTCGTCGGCCTCCTCGGCGCGATCCTGATCCCGGAGAGCTGGCAGCACAAACCGGCGATGCGCCAAGCGGCGACCTTCGCCCCGCTGGCCCTCTTCGTCCTCGAGCTCGCCCGCCTCGCCCTGGGGCTCACCGCCCTCGAGGTCGCCGTCGAGTTCGCCACCCTCCTCCAGGTCGTCCGCCTGGCGACCCGCCGCGGCGCCGCCCACGACCAGCAGATCGTCGTCATCGCCCTCCTCCACTTCGTGGCGGGGACGGTCCTCGGCGGCAGCCTCTCGTTCGGCCTCTGTTTCTTCGGCTTTTTGATCGTCGCGCCGGGCGCCTTGGTGCTGAGCCACCTCCGCCGGGAGGTCGAGGGGAACTACCGCCAGGGGGCCCGCGACCGGACCGGCCTCCCCGTCGACGTCCCCCGCATCCTCCGCTCCCGCCGCGTCGTCGGCCGCAGCTTCCTGGCGATGACGAGCCTCCTCGCCGTCCCCGTCTTCCTGTTCACGGCGGCCCTCTTCGTCCTGTTCCCCCGGGTCGGCCTCTCCCTGTTTTTGATGAACCACAACCGGAGCGGCCGCATGGTCGGCTTCTCCGACCACGTCGATCTCGGGCAGGTCGGCATGCTGCGGAGCGATCCGAGCATCGCCGTCCGCTTCGAGCCCCAGAACCTCCCCGCCGATCCGCCGGAGAAGATGATCCTCCGCCTCCGCGGCACCGCCTTCGACCGCTACGACGGCAAGGCCTGGAGCCGCACCAAGGACGAGCGGAAGCCGGTCGACTCGATGCTCTTCGACGCCGACTGGTACAACCTCACAAAGGGCTACGATTTCAGCAAGAAGACCAAGATCGGCTTCGAGGTCGAGCCGATCGACCCGACGGTCGTCTTCCTCCCGCCGAACGTCGTCGGCCTCCACCTGCGCCTGCCGCCGAAGGGGATCCTCAACGAGCCGATCCGCCTCGAGCGCGGCCCCGAAGCCGAGTTCCGCTACACGGGGGCCGAAGGGCACGGGATCTCCTACGAAGCCTACGTCGAGACGCCCGGCACCGGGACCGGCGGCGCGAGCGACGTCCGTGACGTGGCGACCTCCCGCATCGCCGACGACGTGATCCTCCCCGAGGACCGCGGCCGTTACCTGCAGATCCCGCCGGTGTTTGCGAAGCGAATCCCGGAGCTTGCCCACACCTGGACCGCCGGCAAGGCGACCCCCGCCGAGAAGGCGCTCGCCATCGAGACCCACCTCCGCGAGGACTACACCTACGACACCGGCTCCCCCTCCGGCGGGACCGACGAGCCGATCGACCACTTCCTTTTCACCTCCCGGCGGGGCCACTGCGAGTTCTTCTCGACGGCGATGGCGCTCCTCCTGCGCGCGGAAGGGATCCCGACGCGGAACGTCACCGGCTTCGTCGGCGGATCCTTCAATCGTTTCGGGCGCTACTACGCGGTCCGCGAGGGGGACGCCCATTCGTGGGTCGAGGTCTGGATCGACGATCCGACGCCGCCACCCCCGCCGCCGACCACCCCGCCAAGAATGATCCCGGTAAAACGGGGCCACTGGCAGACCTTCGACCCGACGCCGCCGTCGGGCGCCCAGCCCCTCGAGTCGACGACCGGCCCCTGGGTCTTCGTCCGCGACCTCGTCGAGGCGATGGGGCAGAAGTGGAACCGCTACGTCGTCGGCTACGACCTCGACACCCAGGTGCAGCTCTTTCAGAGCGCCCGGAACCGCTACGACGTCGCCCGCGAAAAGGCCGGCATCAAAAAGGGGGGCCTGACCGACAAGCTCACGCGCCCCCGCTGGGTGATCCTCGCCGGCATCGCCGTCGCGACGATCGCCGCCGCCATCTACCGGCGCCGGAAGAAGAAGCCGACGGCGCCGCCGAAGAAGAAGAGCGCCGACGAGGTCACCGCCGAACGGATCACCGCCCTCTACAAGCGCCTCGAGAAGACGCTCGCCGCCCACGGCCACGGCCGAGCACCGACGGTCCCCCCGCTTAAGCACGCGGAATCGTTGGTCGCAAGCAAGGTCCTCGGCGGGGACGACGCCCTCGCCCTCACGGAGACCTACCTCGCCGTGCGTTTCGGCGGATCTCCCCTCGATGCCGGTGTAGAGGCCGCCTTTGCCGCCAAGCTCACCGCCCTCGACGCCGCCTACACGGCCGCGGCGAAAGCACGTCGCACGTAAACAAGCGCTTAGGAAGACTTCCGGAGCATCATGCCGGCGAGCACGAGGGCGGCCGCCCCCAAAAAGGAGCCGACCCACACCGCCGCGCTGCGGGCGTGATCGGCATCGACCATCTGGGATGCCGCGTATTCGCCGCCAAAAGCCCCCGCCGTCGCCAGGATGGTCGTCGTCACCGCGCCAAGTCGCTGATGTTTCGGCACAAAGATGTGCGCAATCAGCCCAACGGTGACTCCCAAAATGGCGAACAGCGGGATCGGCGGCACCGGCCCACGCTAGCCGATTTCGATTACTTCCGGCGATTGGCGAGCTGGGAGAGGCCAAGGAGCAGCATCGCGCCGAGGATGCTCCCGACCCACCCGGCCCAGGCGAACCCCTCGTTGGGGCCAGCAATGAGGCCGGCGAGGAAACCGCCGATGAGGGAGCCGGCCATCCCGAGGCCCGCCGTCCCGAGCCAGCCGAGGCTCTGGTTCCCGGGGAAGAGGGCGCGCGCGATGAGGCCGACGACGAGACCGAAGAGGACGAAGTAGAGGAGGGTCATACCCAGGAAGGTAAGCGCTCAAATTTCTTCGCCAATGAGGGGAGAAGTCCCAACAGAAACGCCCCGGGTGGGGCGTTTGTGTCTTGCAGTGTCCGCGCTCGGAGGACCTCAGTTCATCATGCGCGGCGTGGCGGCGTCGACGGGGAGGAGCCCGGCGACCGTCCGGAAGCTGAGCCCCTCGCCGCCCGGCTTCACGTCGACCTGGATGCCGCTCCCGGGCAGGAAGCGACCGGCAAGGACCTCCTTCGCGAACGCATCTTCCAGGTGTTTCCGGAAGGCGCGCTTGAGCGGGCGGGCGCCGTACTCGGGATCCCACCCCTCCTGGGCGAGGAAATCCTTCGCGCCGTCGGTGAGCGAGAGGGTCAGCTCCCGCTTGGCGAGCCGCTTCTGGAAGCGGGCCAGCTGGAGGTCGACGATCCCGCGGACCTGGTCGCGGCCGAGGCGGTCGAAGACGACGATCTCGTCGAGACGATTGATGAATTCCGGCCGGAAGGCGCGGCGCACATCCTCGAGCACCGCCCGACGGGCGAGCTCTTTGCGGTCGGCGGGGTCGAGATCCTCGCGGTCGGCAAAGGCGGCCAGGTGCTGGGAGCCGATGTTCGACGTGAGCAGGATCACCGTGTTGGTGAAGTCGACGGTGCGCCCCTGCCCATCGGTGAGGCGGCCATCATCAAGAACTTGCAAGAGAATGTTCCAGACGTCCGGGTGGGCCTTCTCGACTTCGTCAAAGAGGACGACCGCGTAGGGGCGCCGGCGGACCGGCTCGGTGAGCTGCCCCCCCTCGTCGTAACCGACGTAGCCGGGCGGCGCGCCGATGAGGCGGGAGACCGAGTGTTTCTCCATGTATTCGGACATATCGAGGCGAATCATCGCCCGTTCGTCGTCGAAGAGGTACTCGGCGAGGGCGCGCGCGACCTCCGTCTTGCCGACGCCGGTCGGCCCGAGGAACAGGAAGCTCCCGATGGGGCGGCGCTCGTCGCCGAGGCCGGCCCGGGAGCGGCGCACCGCGTTCGCGACCGCTTCGATCGCCTCCTCCTGGCCGACGACCCGGCGCGCCAAGTTCTGCTCGATGTGGAGGAGCTTCTCGAGCTCCCCCTGGAGCATCTTGGTGACGGGGACGCCGGTCCATTTGGAGATAATTCCAGCAATATCTTCCGCCGTGACCTCCTCGCGCAGGTAGGACTGGGTCGCCTGCACGGCGGCGAGATCGGCGCGGAGCTTCTCGATGTGCTTCTCCGCCTCGGGGACCTTCCCGTAACGGAGCTCGGCGGCGCGCCCCAAATCCCCCTTCCGCTGGGCGATGTCGGCCTCCGCCCGGAGCCCTTCGAGCTCGGGGGTTGCGTCGCGGATGGCGGAAATCACTTCCTTTTCCTTCATCCACTGGAGCTTCATCCCGGTCGCCTTTTCGTCGAGCTCGGAGAGCTCCTTCACGACGACCTCAATGCGCGCCTTCGACGCAAGATCGCGCTCCTTCTTGAGCGCCTCCTGCTCGATCTGGAGCTGGGTAATCCTGCGAAGAACCTGATCAATTTCCGCCGGCATCGAGTCGACTTCCATCTTGATCTTCGCCGCCGCCTCATCGACGAGGTCGATCGCCTTGTCGGGGAGGAACCGCTCGGTCACGTAGCGATCGGAGAGGGTCGCCGCGGCGACGAGGGCGGCGTCCTGGATGCGGATCCCGTGGTGAACTTCGTAGCGCTCCTTGAGGCCACGCAAGATCGCGATGGTGTCTTCGACGGTCGGCTGGCTCACGAAGACCGGCTGGAAGCGGCGTTCGAGGGCCGGGTCCTTTTCGATGCGCTTCCGGTACTCGTCGAGGGTCGTCGCGCCGATGCACCGGAGCTCCCCACGGGCGAGCGCCGGCTTCAGGAGGTTGGCGGCGTCCATCTGCCCTTCTGCGGCACCGGCGCCGACAATCGTATGAATTTCATCGATAAAGAGGATGATGCGCCCGTTGGCCGCCTCGACCTCCTTGAGCACCGCCTTCAGGCGCTCCTCGAATTCACCCCGGTATTTCGCACCGGCGACGAGCGCCCCCATATCGAGGGAGACGAGCTTCTTGTTCTTCAGCGACTCGGGCACATCGCCACGCACAATGCGCTGAGCGATCCCCTCGACAATCGCCGTTTTGCCGACGCCCGGCTCCCCGATCAAGACCGGGTTGTTCTTCGTGCGCCGCGAGAGCACCTGGAGCACGCGACGGATCTCTTCGTCACGACCGATGACCGGATCGCTCTTCCCTTTTCGGGCGGCGGCCGTGAGGTCGCGGCAGTATTTTTCGAGTGCCTGAAACTTCCCTTCCGGATCCCGATCGCTCACCCGCTGGGAGCCACGGACTTCCGTCAGCGCCTTCAGCAAAGAGTCGACGGTGACGTTGCCGAACGTCTTGAGTTGGCTCTGAAATTCTTTGTCAAAACGAGCGCCTGCGAGCAGGAAGTGCTCGACGGAGACGTAATCGTCTTTGAGGGTCTTCGCTTCGTCTTCCGCGCGGCGAAAGAGCTCGGCAAACCGGCTCGACATGCTCGGTTCATGGCCCCCCTGAATCTTCGGGAGACCATTGATTTTCGCGTCGAGGGCCTTCTCAAAGAGCTCGATCGAGAGACCGGCTTTCACGAGCAACGGGCGTGCGACCCCTTCTTCTTGCTCCAGGGCAGCAAGGAAGAAATGCTCGGGCAGAAGCTCGGGGTTCCCCTTTCGTGCCGCGCGGTCAGAGGCCTCGCGGATCGCTTCTTGGCTCTTCGTGGTCAACTTCTCAAAACGCATGGCGAAACCCTCCGCGCACGCAACATCGCGCGCTAAAAAAGTGGTCGCCCGTCGAGGATTCGACGGAACGAACTTTCCGAAAACCGTAGGCGTGGAACGGGGCCCGTCCGTCGGCGTCAACCAGCGATTTTGCTGGCGAAGACGCCGGAGCTAGCCGGCCTCGCAACGGGGAACCTTCCCCGGTCCCGCTCCGAGGACGCCCGGAACGTAAACCGGCACGCCGCTTGCGCAAGGGGCGCGACGACAGTTCTCCGCCGGCGAATTCCGACAACGGCGCTCAGCGCGATTTTACGCAGCGCAGGTAGCTCTCGTCTTTCATGCCCACGCCAACGATCGGCCCGTCGCCCAGCGGCTCTTGGAAGCGAACGCCGAGGGGGACATCGCCGACGTCCGAGGCGATGTACGGGAGGTCGAAGGCGTCTGCGCCGAAAGCAGCCTGATCGATCGACACAAGTGACGGCCGGTAGATCTCGCTGTGATCATCAAAAAGCGTAAGAAGTTCGCGAATCGTCGGCGGTCGGAAGCCGGGACCCACGATGTTGCATGCGGCAACGGCGCCGCTCGCGGCGGGGAGAAGCGTCGCGCGGTGTTGCCAGGTCAGCCCGGTCTGGAGGTCTTGGATCTCCGCCGAGTCCCGGGAAAACGGAGCGTACTGGTCGGGCGGCGCATCTGCGATCGCGGGCGTTACGACCATGAGAAGAGCGAGCACCGCGCCAAGCGCCCGTACTCCCGTGATTTTTTGCCGCATGTGCCTGTTCACTTAGGCCCCCCGCCGAATGCAGATCGCGTAGGCGTTTTCGTGCTTCGTGGTGAGGAACTGGGAGCCCTTCTCCCCGAAGTTGGCGACCCAATAACGCTTGGAATCGGGTCGGCGAAGCGTCTGCGACCAGACCGGCCCCGTCGGGAGCGCCGTCGGGCCGTACGGGGGCACGGTCGCTCGTGGATCCCAGAGGGCGACGAGCTCAACGCGCGTCGGCAGCTCCCAATCGCCCCCCCGCGCCTGACACATCGCGCGGGCTTCCGCGAAGGTGACCCGAGCGCCGCCGGCAGGCACGTAAAACGTGAAAAGATTCGAGACGGTATACACGCCAGAATCGGGCTCCGAGGCGACCGACGGCGCAGCGTCGGCGGCGGTGTCGAAGGTTACCGGGAGCGGCCAGCGGGCCCAGTCGCTCCGCTGGGCGGCGATCGCGTCGGCGGAGGAGGCGTCCGAAGCGTCGGCGACCGATCCGTCGACGCCTGAGGCGGTCCGGTAGGCGTCCAGGTCGAGGACCGTCGAGCAGCCGACGATAGCTCCGGCAGCCAGTGCCCCGAAGAGAGCGACGCGGACGATGGTGGCGGCGCTCATTGGAACCCTCCAGAAACACCGACAAATCCGCCGTTTGTGCCGACGGAAAGCTCGGGACGCAGGCGAAGCGCCGCCCCTGGAACGACGACCTCGGTCTTCGGCGTCGCCAGACCGACGACCAAGAGCGCCGCGCCAACGCCACCGACCGCCAAGCCGATCGTCGAGACGGTCGCCCACATTTTTGCCGAAGCGATCGGCGCGTGGGTCGGGCAGGTCTTGGTGTCATCACACGGTTTGAGGGCGTTCATCGCGAAGAGGCCGGCGCCGAGGCCGGTCACCAACCC
>JAAFHJ010000138.1 GCA_013298325.1 Myxococcales bacterium
CTCTGCCGCGACTCAGAATGGACGCTCGCCTGCGAAGGGCAGGAGCGCCTCCCGTACCCCTACGGCTACGCGCGCAACGCCGAGGCCTGCAACATCGACAAGCCGCATCCTGCCGTCGACGAGGCGGCGCTTGGAAATCCGCACACCCGCCAGGCGGAGGCCGATCGGCTTTGGCAGGGCGTCCCGTCTGGGTCGATGGAATCGTGCGTGAGCCCCTACGGCGTCCACGACATGACCGGCAACGTCGACGAGTGGGTCATCAATGAGAGCGGCAAGCCCTACCAGTCGGGCTCAAAGGGCGGCTATTGGGGCCCGGTGCGTACGCGGTGTCGACCGATGACGGTGGCCCACTACGAAAACTTCTCCTTCTACCAGCTCGGTTTTCGTTGCTGTTCAGACGTCGCCAATGACGGCAAAGGGGACGCAAAGCAGCCGGCAAAAGTCGCATCGGTCCCGTCGACGAAGGCGATCTGAACGTCCAACAAGGTGACAAAGAAAGCCCCGGAGTATCTCGCGATGCTTCGGGGCTTTCTTTCTGGGGAACTCTGTAGCTACTGAGGGCTTTCGGCGTCCGTACCGGCGTCTTTCAAAACCTTTTTAGGGGTTTGCACCGACTCACCGAAGTCTGCGCGGAGCTTCTTCTGGAGGTCGTTGGCGAGGACCTGCTCATGGTAGCTCGGCATTTGGGGCAGGTTGATCACGACCTTCACCGGCGAATCCTCCTTCGCACCGTGGAGAATCTCAATCGAGCCTGGAGTCCCCTTCTTGCCACTCTCTGAAGAGGTGTATTCGAAGAGCAGATAGCCGCCCGCCTCGTCTTTTTCGGTAAGCTTGAAGCCGCGATCGACGCGGATCATTCGAAGCGCCGCATTCCACGTGTTGGCGTAGCCGTAGGAAGAATCAAAGCTACTTTTTGCGAGCGCAACCTCTTCGGTTGCCGGCGAAAGTGCGAGCCCCGTGAAGCCGGCGCCGGTGAGAACGGCGACAAGAACGCTACGGCGAAGCCAGGGGTGCATGGCGCGAGGAGTACGGTGGTCGGCGGCGGAGGGCAAATTCACGCCGCTTCGACGGTCGCCGGGCCGGAATCTTCGGACCTTTTGAGGGAAGCCATCGCTTCGCGATCAAAGAGGCAACCTAGCGCCGCGAGAATCGTCCACGCGAACTGGATGACGTAGAGCAAGAAGGTGAAGACGGCGCCGTTCGACTTCACGATGTCTTCGGGGAAGTACAAGGTCATTCCGCAAAAGATGCCGACCTGAAATACGCCAAGCATTCCCGGCGGCCCGGGAATCAAAATGGCCGCGCCGAGCATCCCCATCAGGGCGAAGCACTCGCCGAGCGTGATCGAGGCGCCGCCTTCGTGGACGATGCCACAGCCCCACGCGAGGACCCACATGCCGCAAGCGTTTACGAGCCAGTAGAGGCCCGTTTCAAGCAGGAAGGGGCCCGCGTCTCGGCCGCGGCCGAGAAAGTGAAGTCCATCCGCGAGCTTCGATGCAGTGTCGGCGAGCTTCTGCGCGAGCTTCTGGGAGACGATCCCAAAGACGGCGAGCGTCGCGCGGCGGGCGAAGTTGCGCGCAAAGTAGAAGACGGCGATCGTGCCGAAGGCGCCCGTGAAGAGGGCGAACATCCCCATGGCGCTGCGACGAACGAGCGACGTCGGCACCGACGGGAGGCCAACAACGTGTTCGGGGAGCGGTGAAATCGTCGGAATGAGGAAGAGAGAAAGTCCCAAGATGGCCGAGAGGACCAATCCGTCGACGATTCGCTCCGCCACGACCGTACCGAGGGCGGCAGTTGCGGAGATTTTCCCTTTGTCGCGAATCATCATCGGACGAATGAACTCGCCGAGCCGGAACGGAAGAACCAGGATTGCTGCGAAGCTAATCCAAGAGACCGTGATGATGCGGCGGTAGGGAATCTCCGCCGAAGACCGAAGCAGAAACCGCCAACGCGACGCGCGGAAGAGGCTCATCACGGCGAGGAAGAGCACGTAGACCGGCACCGTCCACCAATGGGGGACTTTCGCGAAGGCGCTCGCGGGCGGTACGAGCGACATGTCTTGCTTTTTGAGCGCCCAGAGCATGCATGCGGTCATCACCGCCGAAGCGATGAATTTCGGCGCGTTACGACGGAAAAACCCGGGATGCGCTCCTGCGAGCGGCGCCATCGAGTCGGCACCGTGCGAGGTCGTCTGGGCGTGCGGCATATCGAGAGGCTCTTCCACGGGCGGCGTCATACCACGCTTTTTGCAGGGCGCGAGGCGTCGCTAGACAGACACGCAAAAGCGGGTCGCCCCCGAAGGATCGACCCGCCAATGCAGACGAAAGTTACGGAGCCGCTAGAGCGACCAGTAGCGGATCCCGCGGGTTTCGATGGCCGGCGAGAACGCGCTTTTCACATCCATGAAAATTCCGCCGTCGCGGATCATTGACGTCAGCTTCTCGACGCCCATATCGAGGTAGTTCTTGTGGCTGACCGCGAAAATGACGGCGTCCAGTTCTTTGAATTGCTCAAGGGACGCGAGTTCAAACCCGTATTCGTGAACCGCTTCGGGACCATTCGCGAGCGGATCGTGGATGATCGCGTCGATGCCGAAGTCCTTAAGTTCCTTAAGAATATCGGGTACCTTGCTGTTTCGAAGGTCGTTGCAGTCTTCTTTGAACGTGAGGCCGAGGACGCCAACTTTGGCGTTCTTGACGGGGCGGTCGGCGTTCACCAGCAACTTCACGAGCCGCTGCGCGAGGAAGGAGGCGACGTTGTTGTTGATCCGTCGACCGGCAAGAATCACCTCGGGCTGGTAGCCGAGTTCTTGGGCCTTCATCGTCAGGTAGTAGGGGTCGACGCCGATGCAGTGCCCGCCGACGAGGCCGGGGCGGAAGGGAAGGAAGTTCCACTTCGTCCGAGCGGCGCGGAGCACGTCGGCGGTGCGGATGCCCATCCGGTCGAAGATCAGTGCGAGCTCATTCATCAGAGCGATGTTGATGTCGCGCTGGGTATTCTCGATGACCTTCGCCGCTTCGGCGACCTTGATGCTCTCCGCCTTGTGGACGCCCGCGTCGACGATGGCCCCGTAAGCGGCCGCCACGCGTTCAAGGGTTGCCGCATCTTCGCCGGAAACAACCTTCGTAATCTTTTCGAGGGTATGTTCTTTGTCGCCGGGATTGATGCGCTCCGGCGAATAGCCGAGGAAGAAGTCAACGCCGCGCTTAAGGCCGCTCAACTTTTCGAGAATCGGACCGCAAACTTCTTCCGTTACGCCCGGATATACCGTCGATTCGTAGACAACGACGGCCCCCTTCGTCAGAACTTTTGCGACCGTTTCCGAGGCCTTCACGACGGGCGTCAAATCGGGAACATTGTTCTCGTCGACCGGCGTCGGGACGGCGACCACGAAGAACGTCGAGCCCTTCATGTCTTCGATCGTTGCGGTGATCGCGATCGGGTTCGCCTTGAGTTCGTCCTCCGAAATCTCGTGATTCCGATCGTAGCCGCGCTTCAGCTCGGCGACTTTCTCCTGGTGAATGTCGAAACCGACCGTGCCCGGAAATTTGCGCGCAAATGCGAGCGCAACGGGGAGACCGACGTACCCGAGACCGATGACGCTGACTCGTTCCACGGAATGACCTCTGGCTGCGGACCTCAAACGGTCCGGGGAAAGCGAAGACCCGAAGCACCGCCTCGAACCCCGTCATGGAGTCGTTGCGGCGGCCGCCCGGAAGGGTTTGTTTCGGGCGGCAGAGATTACATTCGAAGCGGCAGGCGAAGGGGGAGAACTTCTCCAAATTCAGCCGGCGACAAGAATGCGTCGCGGCCCGTCGACGAAGAGCCTCCGTGCCTCGCCGGCGCCGACCGCGGCGACCAAGGCCTCGAAAGCCTTGGCACATTCGTCGAGGTCGGCCGGGCGGTGCGCGTCGGTGCAGGCTGCTTCGTAGGCTTCGTCCTCAAGAAGCTTGCGGGCGGCCTTTTCGGCGGCAGCACCGTACTTCCCGACGAGGGCGCACACGTCCAGCAGGAGATAGGCGCCGTTGTCGAGGAGCGGGTCGAGAACGCTGTCGTTCTCCCACACCGGACGGTAGCGCTCCGGGTGGGCGACCGTCATCCGCAAACCTTTGCGCCCCAAATCGACGAGTCGATGATCGAGGCGAACGGGGAAACCCTGCGTCGAAAACTCGACCAAAATCGAGCGTTTGGCGCGAGGGTTCGCCGGGGCATCGGCGGGGCGCGGGTAGGGGACCGCCTCCCCGGCGAGGAGTCTCCCGTAAACCGTGTCGTCAAAGAAGTGCTCGCTGGCGAGCTGGGTCGCCGGAACGTCGCTCGGGAGCGCCGCGACCACCGCTGCATAGGCGGCCTCGATGCGGGACTTGTCGTTTTCGAACATGCCCGGTCGCATGTGCGGCGTCGCTGTAGAGAGGGCGAAGCCGAGCGCCTTCATGGCACGCAGCATCGCCACCCCCTCGTCGACCGTCCGCGCGCCATCATCGATCCCCGGTACCCAGTGGGCGTGAAGATCGATGAGGCCGCCTCCGAGCACGCCGGCCATCGTCAACCCCAGCGAACCAGCGGCATTTCGCGGGGTTGCGCGAACAGCTCGTTGGTCGGGACGACGCGGACGCCGAACGCATGGCTCCCGCTCTCTTTCGTCGGGATGGCGCCGGCGAATTTCGCGACGGCCCCTTCCGCGCTCACGAAGGCGAGCCGCAAGCTCTCCCCGCGGACGACTCCAAGGCTACCGTCCGTGGGACCGAAGTAGACTTCGACAGCGATATCGGTCGCTTGCAAGGGACCGAGCGTGATCGTCGCTTCAATCGGGAGCGTCTGTCCGTAGGGGAGTTCGGTCTTCGCGCCGACCTTCACGTCGGTCACGCGGACCTGGCCCCAGCCGCCCTCCACACGCGCATGCCAGCCCGCGAATTCCTTCGCCGCCGCGAAGTCGTTGTCGACCATCGCGGTCGCCTTGCGGAGCGACGGAACGTAGAAGCGCTCCGTGTACTCGCGAACCATGCGCGCCGTGTTGAACGCCGGCGAGAGGTGCTGGATGGCGCTCTTCATCTTCCGGACCCACCCGCGCGGGAGCTGGTGATTTTCGGAACGATCGTAGAAAAGCGGAACGATTTCGCTTTCAAGCAAGTGGTAAAGCGCCTCCGCTTCACGACGATCGCCGTCCTCGTCGGCGCTGTTTTCACCGGTACCAATCGCCCAACCGACCGGCCAACCGAAGGTATCCCACGCCTCCGCCCACCAGCCGTCGAGCACGCTCACGTTAAGAGCGCCGTTCGCCGCCGCCTTCATTCCGCTCGTTCCCGACGCCTCCATGGGGCGGCGCGGCGTGTTGAGCCAGACGTCGACGCCCGACACGAGGGCGCGGGCAATCCGCATGTCGTAATCTTCGACGAACACGACACGCCCCTGAAGGCCGGCTTCGCGGCTCGCCTTCACGATGGTGCGAATGAGTTCCTTGCCGCCTTTGTCCTGCGGGTGAGCTTTTCCGGCAAACACCAACTGAACGGGGCGCTTGCTGTCGCCGAGGAGCTTCTTCACGCGCTCCAAGTCGCTGAAAAGAAGGGCTGCTCGCTTGTAGGTCGCGAAGCGACGCGCGAAACCAATCGTGAGAGTATTCGGATCGAGGACCTCATCAAAGGCCTCAAGGTCGCCACGGCTCGCGCCGCGACGCTCGCCCGCTTGGCGGAGACGCTTGCGGCACAATGCGATCAGACGGTGACGACGATGGGTGTGGGCCGCCCAAAGTTCGGCATCCGGGATGTCGTTCGTGCGCTCCCAGAGCTTCACATCGTCGCTCTGCTCCCGCCAGCGCGGGCCGAGGTAACGATTGTAGAGTGCACTCATGTCGTCGGAGACCCACGTCGGGACGTGGACGCCGTTCGTGACCGACTCCGCAGGCACTTCGTGGACCGGGAATTCGGGCCAAAGATCCCGGTACATTTCCTTGCTGACGTCGCCATGGAGTGCGCTTACGCCGTTGAAATGCGCGGCGTTCTTGATGGCGAGGATCGGCATCGAGAACCCGGCCGTCGCGTCGTTCGGGTCGACACGACCGAGGCGGAGAAGGTCCTCTTCCGAGAGGCCGAGGGCGGCGCGGTGGGGCTCGAGGTAACGACGGACGACGTTGCGTTCGAAGACGTCGTTGCCGGCCGGAACCGGCGTGTGGGTCGTGAAGACGTTGCCGGCCGCGCACGCGAGCTGACCGACGGAGAACGACACGCCGTGCTCGGTCATCGCCCGGCGGATGCGCTCCAGGGCCAGGAAGGCCGAGTGCCCTTCGTTCATGTGGCAGACGGTCGGCGAGTGGCCGACGCCGGCGAGCGCATGAATGCCGCCGATGCCGAGCATGACCTCTTGCCGGACGCGGAATTCCTTGTCGCCACCGTAAAGGGGGCCGGTGATCGAGCGGTCGTCGGGCCGGTTGACCTCAAGATTTGCATCGAGCAAATAGAGAGGAATTCTGCCAACTTGAACCTTCCACAGCTGAGCGACAACGTCGCCATGCGGGTAGCGGACCTTGATCAGGAGACGTTCCCCGTCGGCGCCGAACACCGGCTGGACCGGCAGGCGATTCCAGTCGTTGAGCGGGTAGCGCTCCTCCTGCCAGCCGTCGGCGGAAAGCGCCTGGCGGAAATAGCCCTCCGCGTAGGCGAGGCCAATTGCGTAGAGGGGCAGGCCGAGGTCGCTCGCCGTCTTGAGGTGGTCGCCGGCGAGAACGCCGAGGCCGCCCGAATAGATCGGGAGCGACTCGTGAAGGCCGTACTCCATTGAGAAATATGCGACCGATTTGTTCGCCAAATCCGGGAATTTACGCTCAAACCACCCCTTGCCGTTCATGTAGGCGCGGAGCTTCCCGATGGCGTCTTCGAGATGGCTCGTGAAGGCGTCGTCGACCGCGAGTTCTTCGAGGCGCTTCTGGGGCACGCGCGCGAGGAGCTCGACGGGATTTCCGTGAACTTCCTCCCAAAGATCCGGATCGATGCGCACGAAGAGTTCGTGGGCCTCCGGGTTCCAAGACCACCAGAGGTTGTAGGCGAGCTCACGGAGGGGCTCGAGGACGGCGGGGAGGTTCGGGACGACGTGGTAGCGTCGGAGCGTCGGCATGCGCGGCAAGATACGAAAAATTGACGCGATCGGGGAAATGACGAGCATGGAAAGTCCGTTGAACGATTTTAATCCATCTTTTCCGCTGTTTAAGAATGGTCATTTGCAGACGCTCGTCGCCGCTGTGCCCCTCTTTGGCGGCGAAAAGCGCCTCGCCACCTTCCCCACGGAAGGGCTCCGCATCGCCATTCCCACGGACGGACCGAGCGTCGGAACCCTCGGAGCGACCCTCCATCTCGCGCCAACCGGTCGCGGAACGGTCGTGCTCGTGCACGGCGTCGGCGGAGGCGCCACATCGCGCTACATCGTGCGGGCCGCGGTTGCCTTTCTGGAGGCCGGCTTCCACGTCGTGCGCGTGAACCTCCGCGGCGCCGGGGGGACGCACGTGCATTGTGCATCTTTGTACCACGTCGGACTCGGCGAAGACCTCGACGTCATCCTCGATTTTCTCGCCGCCGACCCGCGCCTAGGGCCTCTTTTTTTATGCGGTTTTTCCGGCGGCGGCAACGTCACGCTGAAGCGCGCTGGCGAATGGGGCGACCAGGCCCCGCGTGCGCTCACGGGCGTCGCGGCGCTTGGCGCACCCGTCGACCTCGCGGCGGCGGCGCGCGTCGTTCAAGCTACCCGCAATTTTCCCTATCATCACCACGTCTTGCGCGGCCTGAAGGCTTCGGCGATCGACCTCTATCGGGCGTTCCCAGATCGGGTGCATTATACACCCAAAGACGTGCGTGCCGCGTCGAGCATTTCCGCCTACGACGCAGCGGTCATCGTGCCAATGCACGGATTTTCCAGCGTTTCTGCCTATCACGACGCGGCGAGCGCCATGCATCGCTTGGCGGAGATCCGCGTCCCGGCGATCGTCGTCCACGCCGACGACGATCCGATGGTCCCCGGGTCGACCGTTCGCGGTGCCTACACGACACTGCCGACCCACGTCCGCCAGGTACGAACCGCCCATGGCGGCCACTTGGGGTGGGTCGGCAGCTTCCGCGAGGACGGCTGGATTGCGTCCTACGGCGTCGCGCGAGTGATTGAATACTTTAAAGAACTTCTCGCAAAGCCGGCAATCACGCGATAACGCGGATGGTGTTTTCGAGGCGTCCGAGGCCGTCGATTTCCATCGCGACGCGGTCGCCGTGGACGAGCCACTGGTTGTTGGTGATCTTCGAGCCGTTCAGTTCGAGCAAGCAGCCGGTCCCGACGGTCCCCGAACCGATGACGTCACCAGGATAGACGGTTACGCCGTAGGAGACGCGTTCGAGAATCTGAGCAAACGTCCAATTCATTTGGTTTACGTTGCCGGTCGAAAGCTGGATGTCGTTCACCCAGCAGCGCATTCCTAGATTGAAGACCAAACCGTTTTCCGTCTTGGTCGCCTGGGATGTCAATTCGTCCAACGTAACGAGCCAGGGGCCGAGTCCCGTCGCGAAGTCTTTCCCTTTTGCGGGGCCGAGGGAGAGCTTCATTTCCTCCATCTGGAGGGCGCGCGCGCTCCAGTCGTTCATGATCGTCAGCCCGAAGATCGCTTCATCAGCATTTTGTGCCGTGAGATCGCGAGTTTCCTTGCCGACGACGATCGCCGCCTCAAGCTCAAAATCGAGGCGCTCCGCCGTCGCCGGGCGGACCGCAAGTTCGCCGCCACCAATGACCGCCTGGTGGTTGGTGAAATAGAAGACCGGAAATTGATCGAATTCCGGGATCATCTCGAGGCCGCGATTCCGACGGGCCGTCTCCACGTGTTGGCGGAAGGCATAGCCGTCGCGCATGCTCGTCGGTCGCGGGATTGGCGAAAGAAGGTGAACGTCCGCCGCGGCGACGACGGTCGCTGCACCGAGGTACTTACCGGCTTTGAAGCGTGCCTCAAGCTCGTCTGCGGCGGCGCGAGCAGCGGCAGCGTTCTGCACAAAACCGAGGACGCCTCGCCCGTAGCGGGCCTCGACCTCTTCGGTGGCGTGCGCTTCGCCGCGGTCGGCGGCAAGTGCCGCAAACCCGCTCCGAAGTTCAAGAATTTGACCATCGACGTAGATACCGCCTTTGGCGTCGCGCGCGGATGTGCCGTAGCTGACGAGCTTCATGGGGCGCGCTTACCACGGGTCCGACGAATTTTTCCACGACGAGCGCCCGGTCGTCGTATGCGCCCTCCCATGGCCGGGCTCTTCACCTACCTCCCCAAAGATGTGCTCTTCCTGCTGAAAGAGGCGGGGCGCCACATCCTTCGAAGGCCGGTCGTCGGCGTCGCATGCGCGGCCCGCACACCCGACGGCAAGTGGGTCCTCATTCGGCGCGGCGATACCGGCACGTGGGGGCTCCCCGGTGGCACCCTCGAGTGGGGGGAGACGCTTCAAACGGCCCTCTCCCGGGAACTCGAGGAAGAGGCTGGAATCATTGAGCATTCCGAGCCTGTCGTTTGTGGAGTCTATTCAGACCCGGACCGCGATCCCCGATTTCACGCCGTGACGATTGTCGTTCGCTGTGACGTCGCGCCGCCGTCGAAGGGGCCGATCAATTCGCTGGAAATTTTGGAAATACGAGCCTTTTCCGAAGACGAACTCCCCGCTGAGCTCGCGCTTCGGCAGAAAGACATGTTTGAGCAGGCC
>JAAFHJ010000142.1 GCA_013298325.1 Myxococcales bacterium
GTTGCTGCTTTCGTCAATCCTCCTGCCAACATACGTGCTGCTTCGACCGTCGTAAAAAACGGGACGCCACGGACAAGCGCCTCCCGGCGGAGGCCATAGCTCCCCGCTCCATCGGAGGCGCCGCTCCGGCTCCGCGTGTTGACGACAAAGGCGTAGCGACCGGAACGGAGCTGGTCGACGACGTGGGGGCGCCCCTCGTCGGCCTTCGGGACCGAAGCGACCACGAGCCCCTTCCCACGGAGGTAGCTGGCCGTGCCGCCGGTGCCGAAGAGGCTGTAGCCGAGGGCGGCGAGCTTTCGCGCGACCTCCACAACGCCCGGCTTGTCATCGTCAGCGACGGAAAGGAGGACATTCCCCGCCGTCGGAAAGCGTGATCCGGCGCCGATTTGTGCTTTCAAAAAGGCCGTTTCCGCGTCGCGTGCGATGCCCATGACCTCGCCGGTCGAGCGCATCTCCGGCCCGAGCACGACGTCGGTTTTGTCGAAGCGCGCGAACGGGAAGACGCTCTCTTTCACGGCAAAATGGGGCGGGGCTTCCGGAAGGATGGCCATCGCACCGAGCTCGTCAAAGGTCTTTCCGGCCATCGCCAAGGCGGCCACCTTGGCGAGCGGAAAGCCGGTCGCCTTTGCCACGAAGGGGACCGTTCGCGAAGCGCGAGGATTGACCTCAAGGAGGTAAACGCTCTTCCCCTGAATTGCGAACTGAACGTTGATCAATCCGACAACACCGAGTTCACGGGCGAGGGCGAGTACCTGATCCTTCATCCGCTCAATCACGTCACTTCCGAGCGAATGGGGAGGCAGTACGCAGGCGGCATCGCCCGAGTGGATGCCCGCCTCCTCGATGTGCTCGAGAATGCCGGCAACCTGCACTGCGCCCGTGCGATCGACGACGGCGTCGACGTCGACCTCGATGGCGTGATCGAGGAAGCGATCGATGAGAATCGGGTGGTCCGGCGAGACGTGAACCGCCTCGCGCATGTAGCGGGCAAGTTCCTTTGCACTTCCAACCACTTCCATCGCTCGCCCGCCAAGCACGTAGCTCGGGCGAACGACGACCGGAAAACCGATTCGTGCAGCGATCGTCTGCGCTTCGTCCTCGGTGCGCGCGAGCCCGTTCTGAGGTTGAAGGAGACCAAGCTTCTCGACGACGGCGGAGAAGCGCTCGCGGTCTTCCGCGCGGTCGATGGCATCCGGCGGTGTGCCGAGGATCGGAATGCCCTCCGCCTCCAAGGCCTTCGCAAGTTTGAGGGGCGTCTGGCCACCGAATTGAACGATGACGCCGAGCGGCTTCTCGCGCCGACAGATCGTCAGTACGTCTTCGAGCGTCACCGGCTCGAAGTAGAGGCGATCGGAGGTGTCGTAATCGGTCGAAACCGTCTCCGGATTGCAATTGAGCATGATCGTCTCGAAGCCCGCTTCGGCGAGCGCGAACGATGCATGCACGCAGCAGTAGTCAAATTCGATCCCCTGCCCGATGCGGATCGGACCGGAGCCGAGGACGATGACCTTCTCGCGATCGGTCGGCGGCGCCTCATCGTCGGACTCGTAGGTGCCGTACAAATACGGGGTAAATGCGGGGAATTCCCCGGCGCACGTGTCGACGCGCTTCATCGTCGGCACGATCCCGGCCGCGAGGCGACGCCGACGAACGTCCCCCTCGCTCGCCCCGAGCAGGCGGGCCAAGTCGGCGTCGGAAAAGCCATTTCGCTTGGCTGCTGCGAGCGGAGCATCGGCAAATTTCGACAATGAGCCGGCGGAAGAGATCGCATTCTCTTCCGTCACGATCGCCTGAATTTCGTGGAGGAAAAAGGGATCGATCTTCGAAAGATCGTGGATCTCTTCGACAGTGAGCCCCTCGCGAAAGCCTTGGAAGAGGGCCGCGACGCGATCGGGACGCGGAACGCGAATGAGGTCGGCAAGGGCCCGCTTTCGCTCCTGTTTATCCTCCGGGAGTGCGGGGGCCGCGAGGGGGAGAGCCCCCTGGTCCATCGAACGGAGCGCCTTGAGGAAGCTTTCGCGGAAGGTACGGCCGATCGCCATGACCTCCCCCACGCTTCGCATCATCGTCGTGAGCGTGCGGTCGGCATGGGGAAATTTTTCAAAGGCGAAACGAGGAATTTTTGTAACGACGTAGTCGATGGCCGGTTCGAAGGCCGCCTTCGTCGTCTGCGTGATGTCATTCGGAAGTTCGTCCAGCGTGTAGCCGATGGCGAGCTTCGTCGCGATCTTCGCAATCGGATAGCCGGTCGCCTTCGATGCGAGCGCCGACGAGCGCGAAACTCGCGGGTTCATTTCGATCACGACGATGCCGCCATCGGCCGGGTTCACCCCGAACTGGACGTTCGAGCCGCCAGTATCGACGCCGATCTCGCGAAGGATTCGAATCGAGTAATCGCGGACTCGCGATCGGTCAATGTCATGGCCGGAGCAACCGTGATCGAGTCGCCGGTGTGAACGCCCATCGGATCGAAATTCTCGATCGAACAGACGATAATCGCGTTGTCGTTGCGGTCGCGAACGACCTCAAGTTCGTACTCTTTCCAACCGAGCACGCTCTGCTCGACGAGGATAGTTGACGTGGGGCTCGCATCAAGGCCGCCGCGGCAAATCTCTTCGTATTCCTCACGGTTATAGGCGATACCGCCGCCAGTCCCCCCGAGCGTGAACGAAGGGCGAATGATCGCCGGGAAGCCGATCTCCTCGCAAAAGCCGAGCGCTTCATCGATATTTGTTGCGAAGCCACTTTTCGGCGTCGGAACGCCGATCTTCGCCATTGCTGCTTTGAAGAGAAGGCGGTCTTCCGCCTTATTGATGGCCTCCAAGTTCGCCCCCAAAAGGCGAACGCCATGGCGCTCCAAGGCCCCGCTCTCGGCGAGAGCTTTCGCGAGGTTGAGCGCGGTCTGCCCGCCCATCGTCGGGAGGATCGCATCCGGCTTCTCGCGGGCCAGAATCGCTTCGCCGACCTCAGGCGTCATCGGCTCGATGTAGGTGCGATCGGCGAAGGTCGGGTCGGTCATGATCGTCGCTGGATTGCTGTTCCAGAGGACGACCTCAATTCCCTCTTCCCGGAGCGCCTTCACTGCCTGAGTGCCCGAATAGTCGAACTCAGCAGCCTGACCGATGACGATCGGACCAGAGCCAAGGACAAGAATTTTCTTTAGATTTGCGTCACGCGGCATGGGAGTTCTCGTAGAGCAGGCCTGCCTGCAAAAGTGAATGCTTCAGGTCGGGAGGAGGATCTCGAGGAGCGCCTTCTGGGCATGCATCCGGTTTTCGGCCTGCTGCCAGACCCGCGATTGCGCCCCCTCAAGCACCTCGGCGCTGATCTCTTCGCCGCGGTGGGCAGGCAGGCAGTGAAGGACGATCGCGTCCGGCGCTGCGAGGGCCATCATGGCGCCGTCGACGGTGAACCCGGCAAACGCCGCTAGGCGCTTCTTGCTCTCCGCCTCCTGGCCCATGCTCGTCCACACGTCTGTATTTACAACAGAAACACCCTTTACCGCTTCGCGAGGGTCGCGAACCACCCGCACCCGTCCGCCCGCGGCGGCGATTTCGTCGGCGGGCGGTTCGTAGCCTTCCGGACACGCAATCGTCAGCAGGAAGCCGAAGAGTCGCGCCGCCTCGACGAAGGAGCGGGCCATGTTGGACGACCCGTCGCCGACGAAGGCCATCGGGACGTCGATGGTGCCGAAGTTCTCGTCGACGGTCTGGAGGTCGGCGAGGAGCTGCACGGGATGGGCGCCGTCCGACAGGCCGTTGATGACGGGGACGCGACTGAATTTTGCAAAGGCTTCGAGACGTTCGTCGCCAAAGGTCCGCAACATGATGGCGTCGACGTAGCTCGATAGGACGCGTGCGGTGTCCTCGATCGGCTCCCCGCGACCGAGCTGGGATCCTTGCGCGTCGAGGACGAGGACGTCGCCGCCGAGCTGCTTGATTCCCGCTTCAAAGGAGGCACGCGTCCGCGTCGACGACTTTTCAAACACAAGAGCGATCGTCTTCCCGGCGAGCGTCGCGTGACGCAAACCGGCCGCGCGTTCCTTCTTGAGGAGCTTGGCGCGGGTGCGGAGCGTTTGATGCTCGGTGGCGGTCAGGTCGGCAAGGCGGAGGAAATGACGAATCATTGCGGAAGCTCGGCGGCGAGGGTGGAGAGGAGCTGGTCGAGGGTCGGGATCGCGGCCAGGGGGCCTGCGACCTTGGAAATTTCCTGGCGGAGGTCTTCCCGCTGGGCGGCGAGCGGGGCGGTCCCCGTCGAGCCAAAGGTCTGCTTACGGTCGGCGAACCCATCGATGCTGCAGGCGCCCAGGACATCGCTGGTCAATCGTGGATCGATGTCGGCAACCAACGAGGCTTCAACCTTCGCAAGTGGGATTCCTGCGTCCTTCATTCGGAGGACGACGCGACCTACAATGCCGTAAGCTTCCCGAAAGGGAATCCCGCTTTTCACGAGCGCCTCGGCGAGGTCGGTCGCCGTCGTGTAGTCCTCTGCGAGGGCAGCGGCACAGCGGTCGGCGTCGAAAGCGACCTTCGGAATCGCGAGGAGCAGCATGCGGAGGACGCTTTCGGCGCGGCGGCCCGCCTCGATGAGAACCGTCCGATCTTCTTGCTGATCTCGGTTGTAGCCTGACGGGAGCCCCTTCATCGTTGTGAGGAGCGAAACGAGGTTTCCGAGGGCTGGGCCCGCCTTGCCGCGAATCAGCTCGAAGACGTCCGGGTTCTTCTTCTGCGGCATCATCGAGGATCCGGAAGCGATCGCGCCGTCGAGGAGGCAGAAGCGGAATTCACTGGTTGAAAAATCGACGAAATCGGTCGCGATTCGGCTCGCATGGATGCCGAATTTCGCGGCGGAGTACAGGTAGTCGAGGACGAAATCGCGGTCGCCGACGGTGTCGAGGGCATTCCACGTGGGCCCTGCGAAGCCGAGGAGGCGCGCCGTCAGGGGGCGGTCGACGGGGAGCGTGCTGCCTGCGATCGCGCCAGCGCCGAGGGGCGATCGCAGGCTGTTCGCGAGGGCGAGATAGCCCTGGGCATCCCGCAAGAGCATGGAGGCCCAGGCGCCGAAGAGGAACCCGAGCGCGATCGGCTGGGCGCGCTGGCGGTGGGTGTAACTCGGCAGAACTACGTCTTTTTCTTGCTCGGCACGATCAAGGAGCAGCGTCGCTAGCTCGGTCGCCAGGAGGCCGAGCGTCCGCGCACGGTCGCGGACGTGGAGGGTGACCATCGTCGCAACCTGGTCGTTCCGGGAGCGTGCGGAGTGGAGCATCTTCGAGGCGACGCCGAGGCGCTCGAAGAGCACCGTCTCGATGGCCATGTGGACATCTTCTTCGTCGGGCAGAACCAGCGTGCCAGCGCGGTGCTCCTCGGCAAGGGCGACCAACGCGCGCCCCAAGGTTACAGCGGTGTCGCTCGGAACAATCCCGGTGCGTCCGAGCATCACGACGTGCGCGAGACTTCCGACAACGTCTTCGTGAAAAAGATGGAGGTCGTCGGCCAGCGAGCTGCCGAATGCGAGGACCTCAGGGAGAATCGTCGCGCCGCCGGAGGCGGCCGTCTTTGCGAGAGCCATGGGTGCCTAGAGGCCTCCTGAGAGGCTGGAAAAAGCCCGCGATCGGGCCGATTGCTTGGGACGCAAACGAATTACAGCGGGAGCGACCAAACCGATGCGAGACGCTGGTGGAGGGCGTCGGCGGAGGCGTTTCGCCGGGGGGCGACGAAGATGGTGTCATCGCCGGCGATCGTCCCCGCAACCTCCGCGAGACGCGAGCGATCGAGGAGCGCTGCGATGGCGGAAGCGGCACCGGGGGCGGTGTGAACGACGACCAGGGCGAGGCTCGGCGTGAGCCCAGCGATCAGGTTTCGGGCGACGGCGAGTTCGTCCTCGGAGGGGGTCGCCTGGGCGTCAGGGAGCTCGTAGCTCGTGCCCCCCGCCGGATTGTGAACGCGGCGGGCACCGATGCTTGCAAGGTCCCGCGAGAGCGTCGCCTGGGTCACATGGATGCCGGCGGCGGCGAGGGCGACGCGGAGTTCCTCTTGCGTTCCTACACCACCGTCGGCAAGGAGGCGGCGGACGAGGGCCCGTCGCTGGCGGACGTCGTCGCTCATGACTGCCCCTCGACGCGCCGCTCTCGGCCATTTTCCTGGATCCAGGTACCTACACCGTTGTCGGTGAAGAGCTCGGCGATGACGCCATGGGGGGTGCGACCGTCGAGGACGTGGATGCTCGGGACGCCGGCCGCGAGCGCTTTGAGCGCCGCGCGCCCCTTCGCCGCCATGCCGCCGGAGATCACGCCGCGGTCCATTTTGAGTTGAAGCTCTTGGGGGGAGAGTTCGGAGACGAGCTCTCCATTTTCAACGATTCCGGGGGCATCGGCGAGGAGGATGAGTTTCTGCGCTCCGAGGGCGGCAGCAATCCCGGCGGCGACGTCGTCTCCAGAGAGGCTGTAGCTCTCCCCGTCCTCGCCGAGCGCCATTGGCGAAACCACCGGTACATACCCTTGCGCGAGGAGGAGCTCCAAATAGCCTTTGTTCACCGCCGTGAGTTCCCCGAAGCGGCCGAGGTCTTGACCGTCGTCGCGAACTGCCTTTTTCGCGCGAAGCAGTCCCGCATCTTTGCCAGATACACCGACGGCATTGCCACCGGCGCGGTTCAACGAGGTGACCAAATCGCCATTGATCTTGCCCGAAAGAACCATTTCGACAAGGGTCAGATCGGCCTCATCATTGACGCGGATGTCGTCGATGTACTTCCCTTGATCGCCGATACGATCGAAGGCCTTGCCAATCTCTTTGCCGGCACCATGGACGACAATCGGGCAGAGACCGACGCTACGAAGAAGCAAGATATCTTCGCAGAAAGACTCCACATTTACCTGGCGAGCCAGCGAGGCGCCGCCGAACTTCACGACACAGCGCTGGCCGCGGAAGTTGGAAATGTAGCGAAGCGCCTGGACAAGGAGGGAAACCTTGAACTTGGGGCTGTAGTTCGACAGACGGTCGTCGCGACGAACCCCCCCTTCCTCGTCAGCGACAATGGCAGAAGTGTAGTCTGCATTGATCTTGACGTAGTCGTAGGAAAGGTCGCAGCCCCAGGCGGTTGCTCCGAAGGCACCCGCACGAAGGTCGACATCGACGGTCACTTCTGGCTCGCGGAGCTTTGCGCGGAGCGTTCGGCGGTCGAAGTCGACCGGCGCGCGGTCGTAGACGAGGACGCCCGCGAGTGTGACGCTCGCCTGGGAGGGGTCGATGGCGTCGGCGGCCCGGTCCTGTTGGGCGGCGGTGCCGGCGCGCGCGCCGATCGCAGCGAGAATGCGCCCCCAGTTCGGATCGGCACCGAAAAGGGACGCCTTTACGAGGGGGGACGCGGTCACTGCGCGAGCGAGATCGCGGGCGAGGCCGACCGTGGGGGCGCCCCCGACCCGCGTTTCGAGGCGCTTGGTCGCCCCTTCCCCGTCGGCGGCGACATCCTTCGCCATTTCGATGAGGAGCTCACGCACCGCGCCGGCGAACAGCGTGTACTCTGCACTCTCTGCAACGATCGGGGCATTGCCGGCGGCGCCGTTTGCGATCGCCCAAAGGGCGTCATTGGTGCTCATTTCGCCGTCGACGACGAGCATCGACAAGCTGTCGGCGAGGGCGCCGTCGAGGGCGCTGTCGAGGGCCGCCCTCGTGACGGCGAGGTCGGTCGCAACAACAACGATCGTGGTCGCCAACTCGGGGGCGACCATCCCCGAGCCCTTGGCGACAACAAAGACCGTCCCGCTGACGCCACCGCATCGGACGACGCGGCTCCCCATTTTGGTCCGCGTGTCGGTCGTGAGCATCGCCTCGGCGAGCGCGTGCGGCGCCCCTTCGAGTTCGTCGGCGAGCTTTGGCAGTGCGGCGAGGACCTTCCCCACCGGGAATTTCACGCCGATCACGCCGGTAGATGAAGTATACACGGAATCACGCGGGAGCTCGAAGGTCGTCTCGACGGCGCGATGCACGTCGGCGACGGCACGAACCCCCTCCGGACCGGTGAGCGCGTTGGCGTTCCCCGAGTTGACGATGAGCGCGCGGAAATCCTCGCGAGGGAGGCGCGCGGCGGCGTCGCTCAGGCAGGCGGCGCGTGCGCGGTTGACGGTAAATCGCCCGACGGCGAGCGCCGGTCGATCGGAGACGACAATGCCGATGTCGCGACGGACCGGCTTAATGCCCGCCGAGACGCCGGAGAAGGAAAAGCCTCGAGGTACGGCGATCATGAAAGCGCCTCAAGTCCGGTCGTTTCCGGAAGACCGAGGAGCAGATTCAAGTTTTGAATGGCCTGGCCCGACGCACCCTTGAGGAGGTTATCGATCGCGGAAAAAATCGTGAGATGGGTACCGGTCTCGTCGAGGACGGCACTCAAGCGGCACCGATTGGTCCCGACGACCCGGGAGAGCCGCACCTCCTCGGGGTCCTCAACATACTTCACAAATATCTCACCGGCGTAGCGTGCAGCATACAACGATTCGACGGCAGCGGGCGTGAGGGGCTCCGCAAGCGTGACGTGGGTGGTGGCCAGAATTCCGCGAGCGACTGGGAGCAAGTGCGGCACAAAGTGAATCGGCTGTTCGAGACCGATCAATTGCCGAACTTCGGGAACGTGCTGATGGCGCAATGCGCGGTAGCTTCGAAAATCGTTGGCAAGCTCCGTAAAGGAATAGGCTTCCGTCGCTTTTCGACCCGCACCAGAAACCCCGGACGCGGCATCGACGATCGGCGCGCCGACGACAAGGCCGGCGGCGACCACGGGTGCGAGCGCAAGGGCGATCGCGGTCGCGTAGCAGCCGGGGTTGGCGATGACCGACAGCGCCGAAAAAGCGGCGCGATCAAGGCGGAGCACTTCCGGGAGTGAGTAGGCAAGCGCTCCGTCCGGGTAGGCAGGGAGGTCAAGACCGTAGAAGTGCTTTTGGGCAGTGGCGTCGCGGAGGCGATGGGCGCCAGAGAGGTCGATCACGCGCACGCCGCGATCGACCAATTTGCGTGCGAGCGCATACGAGGCTTCGTTCGGCGTGGCGAGAAATGCGACCTTCGCCGGCGCTTCCAGGACCGCTTCCACGCGCTGAAAGACCGCGGCGCCAACAGGGCCACGCGCAAAATTTCCGACCGCTTTTCCGGCAAAATTATCGCTCGCGTGGCCGACCACGGCGACGGCCGGATGGCTCGCGAGCAGAGTCGCAAGTTCCAGCCCGGCGTAGCCAGAAGCGCCAAAAATCGTGACAGGCACCGGCGAGGAGGATGACGCAATATGCACAGTGGCGCATACCTATGCGAACACAACGCATGACGCAATGCTTCTCGGGACGCCGCTTCCGATTGTTCGCCGGCAGGAGCCGCCCGGGAGGCCGCTTGACGACGAAAATGCTTCGTCCCGGTTACGTTTGCGTGACTTCCGCCTTGCGTGCCGTCGAGAGCGCCGCCATAGTCAGCCGTTTTTCAAGAAGACTTTCATGCACTTGCGCACATCATCCTACGTCATCCTCCTCGCCTTGCTTAGCGCTGCCTCCGCCCCCCTCGCC
>JAAFHJ010000014.1:0-17320 GCA_013298325.1 Myxococcales bacterium
GAAGGCGGGGAGGCGTGGGTCGTCGTCGATGCACCCGGATTTGCACGAGCTTCCCTCGCGCGGGTCCTTGTCGTTCCGAGCACAACCGACGTCGACGTCGCTCTCGTCCCCGAACACAAGATGCGTGTCACCGTCGTCGACGACGAGGGGCAGCCGGTTCCGACGGCGACCGTCTTCGTCGAGCACCGGGGATCGCTCTGCGCCTCCCACCACGGCGGCGACGGGGAAGTTCACGTAGACGCTCCACGTTCAACGGCGAAACCGGCAGAAAACAAAGCCGATACATGCGCCCCCCCCGTGCCCGAAGGGGGGCGCGCGAACGGCGCCGGTGTTGTGGAACTTCATGGAATCAGTCGCGAAAAAGGGATCATCGTCGCGCGCGCGCCTGGCTTCGACTCGACGCGAAGCGGGATGGTCGCGATGGATGGCGCATTGACGCTGGTGCTGAAGCGCCTTTCCGGATTTGTCGTCACTGTGCTTGGGCCGGAGGGGAAGCCAGTGCAAGATGCACGCGTTTTCGTCGACAGCACGACCCTCGGCCCCGCCCGCGCGGCGATCACCGGCGCCGACGGTCGCATTCGCATTGCCGGCCTCCCGGCGGGGGTGTTCACCCTCCGCGCCGTGAAGGGGGATCTCGTCTCTGTCGTTGATGTTGCTCAAGAATTGCGCAAAGCCGAGGAGCGGGCCATCACCCTGCAACTCGTCCCTGGGCGCGTCGTTCAGGTGCGTGTCCTCGATGGCGAAGGGGACGACGCCCCGCCCCTTGCCGGTGCCCGCGTGACGCTCGTCGAAGGGGGCCTCTCGCCGTTCCCCGTCGAAGCGGTCACCGGAAGAGAGGGGCTGGCGCGGGTCGGGCCCTTCCTCGGGAGCGCGTCGGTCTCCGTGGAAGCGGACGGGCGCGTCCCCGCCTTTGCTGAGGCGGTCCCCGAAAATGGGGCATTGACGGTCCACCTGGTTCCGGCGGCGCTACTTACAGTTCGTGTAATTGATGGGCGCGGAAATCCTGTTTCAGGGGCTCGCCTGGAAGTCGTCGGTTTTGATGGGCGCGGGATGCCGTTCGCTGTCGACCCCGGTCGCGATCGCTTCCGCGCCGCACAATTCGCTGCCGAAGCGACGCCGCGCCCCTTCGTCGCCGTCGGCGAGCTTGGTGTCGTTCCCGGACCGGTACCGGCGATTCGTAGCGGTTCTTCGAGCCTCTCTACGGGAACTGTCTCGGCGGTCAATGGTGTAAAACAGGCCTGGATCACCGGTGCAGATGGCCGCGTGGAAGATGCGCAAGTGCCGCCGGGGCGCCTTCGTGTTGTTGCCCGCCACCCCGAGTACGTGCCGACGACGAGCGCCCCGATCGAGCTCGCCGCGACTGCGCGCGGGGAAGTCGTCGTCACGTTGAGCAAGGGGGGGACCGTCGAGGGCGTTGTCGAAGACGACCGCGGCCGCCCCGTGGAAGGGGCCGAGGTCACGCTCCTCGCGAAGGACGGCTCCCAAGAACGCAGCGCAACGACCGGCAGCGACGGTTCGTTCGCCTTTGCCGCCGTCGGGAGCGAGGTCTACCTCTCCGTCGCCCTCCAAGACGACCCCTCCGCCGCCGCCCTTCGCGAGGAGGTCGCCGTCCCCGATGGCGCCGTGAAGAAGGTGAAGCTGACGGTCCCCGGCGCCCGCGATCCGCTGGCGATTCGCGTCGTGGATGACCGCGGGTATCCGCTTGATGCGGCCGAAATTATTCTTGTTTCTTTGGATCCAAAGGTGCCTCTTCGGCGCACCGTCTTCACGAACAAACAGGGTGAAGCGCTCGCGCGCGGCTTCCTCGGTCTCCCGGCGCGGGCGGAGATTTTCGCCCTTGAGCACGCGCCGAAGGTGGAGAGCGTCGACGGCAAGAAAGGGGACGCGCGGTTCGTCCTTGGGCTCGCCGAGAGCGCGACCGCCCTCGTTCGTGACCGGCGCGGCGTCTCGATCGCCGATGCCGATGTATCCCTCCTGACCGCGACCGGCATCAAGCGGGAGCGGAGCGATCGGGACGGCGA
This sequence comes from Myxococcales bacterium, assembly GCA_013298325.1. GTDB lineage: Bacteria > Myxococcota_A > Polyangia > Polyangiales > Polyangiaceae > JAAFHJ01. The sequence goes on from JAAFHJ010000014.1 coordinate 2,022, forward strand.
AGTGACCTTCCGGGGCCTCGCGCCGGGGAACGCAACATTGCGCATTGTTGCAGCCGGATTTGCCGCAAAGGAAATGCCGGTACACATCGAGACACAAGGCGGGCGGAGGCCGACAGCGCTCCCGCGGATTGAACTCGCGCCTGGCGGAGAAGTGACCGGAGAAGTTCGTGATTCTTCCGGAAAGCCGATCGCTGGCGCGCGGGTTGCGGTTGGAAGTGTTCCGGTATTCATCCCGAGCGGACCGGTCCCGTCCGGGCTCGCAATCAGTGACGCAAAAGGGCATTTTCGACTGACCGACGTCGCCGCCGGGACCGTCGTTCTCGAAGGCTACGCGCCCGATCGCGGTCGCGGGCGGAGCGCTGAGTTTTCCATCGCCGCCGGGCAGACGGTCGCCAACGTCGTCGTGACGTTGAAAACCGACGAGGGGGGCGCCGCCGCAGAAATCGCAGGGGGTGGTGGCGTCGCCGTCACGCTCGGCGAGACCGGCGCGAACGAGGTCGTCGTTGTGGCGGTCGCTGCGGGGAGCGATGCCGAGCGGGCAGGCCTCCTCGCCGGCGATGAAATCACGCGCGTCGACGGCGTTGCCGTGGCCGGGATGGGGGAGGCCCGCGCGCGGCTTTCGGGGCCGGTCGGCGTCGACGTTGTCGTCAGTCTCCGCCGAAACGACGCGCCGCTCACCCTCCGAATCCCGCGGCAAGTCGTGAGAAAATAGCCGATTTTTGACAAATTTCGCGAGCGAGTCAGGAATCGTTGACAGCCGGTACGACTTTTGACAGGTTCGCCCGTGGAGAGCTGTCCGAGTGGCCGAAGGAGCCTGATTCGAAATCAGGTGATGGTGCAAGCTATCCAAGGGTTCGAATCCCTTGCTCTCCGCCAAATCCGCTGGAAAAGCGCGGTGTCGTAGAAGGTCGCTGCAGTCGCAGCGGCCTTTTTCGCGCATGGGGCGGCTGCCCTTGTGCTTGCTGGCGAAAAGCGGCCCTCGACGAGCGCGTTGGTCAGGACGGGATGGGGAACCACTCGCCCCCCACCGCATACTGCTCTGAGCGCGGCCGATCGCCCGGCCTGATCTCGCAGCCGGCCTTCCTAAGCAGCCCGGAGAGCCACTTCGAGTAACTACGCATGATCTTCAGCTTCGAGGCCACGAGTTCGTGAAGTGCCTCCTTTGCTTTGAGTTCTGCCAAAAGCTCGAGTTCGTTCTGGATCGACCAGCCGCCCGGTCGCTTGTCGCTGTCCTTCCAGCGCACGGCATCGACGATCGTAGGAACGAGCGCGACCAGGTTGCGGTCCTTGATGGTGGCGTAAGCGCGACGCTGCGCATCGATCTCATTTGACGCGATCATCGCTCGGAGCTCGTCGAGTTCAGCAGGCGTCGCCCCCTTTGCGGCCCGTGCATCGGCACGCTTCTTGGCTTTTGCGTTCGCCGTGAGCGCTTCGCGTTCGAGACCCGTCCGCCCTTCGAGGCGAAACGTCGCGACCCACGTGCGGACAGCAGCGAGCGGAATGCCGTGGTTCCGATGCAGCTCGACGATCGGGATCTGACCGTCGAGGTGCTCGCGCGCGACGTACTCTTGGAAGAGCGCGTGCGTTTTGTCGCCCCAGGCATGCTGCCCGCGGACTTCCCGCTCAAGGACAACACACGCTGCGGTGTCGTCGGGCCCAAACCAAGGCGGACGCTGCAGAAGCTCGGATGCGACCTTCCTCTTCATGGCGGCACTATAGGTCCAACGAAGCGCGGGCAGCATCTCCGAAGACCGTGGCGAGTGGCGCCGGAGACGGCCGTCGCGGCGGCCTTTTTCGCGTGGGGATCGCGAAGGGGGGCGGTAGGGTCGCCGCATGGCGCTGTGGCAGCTCGATGCGGTGGTGGTCCCGGGGCTCGCGGCGCCGGAGCCGATCTCGTTTTCCGTCGCCGACGACGAGCGTTTCGCGGTGATTTACGACGCAGAAGCCGGCCTCGGTGCAGTCCTCGCTGGGCTCGTGAAGCCGGTTTCAGGAACGTTTTCAGGTCCTTCCGTCGTGCTCGCTTCGACGGACGTTCCGCTCCCGCCCCGGGAAACCGTCGAAGAGTACCTGACGACCTCGGCGGCGCTCGCCGGCCGACCGCTTGCGGCGGCGCTCTTTGCGCATGTGGCGGCCGCCTTTGGACTCGCGGGCGAAAAGCGGCGCCTCGGAGACCTGCCGCTCGCGCCACAACGCCTCGTTACGCTCGCCGCTGCCCTCGTTGCAGCGATGCCTGCCACCGCCGGAAACGTCGCCGTCGTCGCAGAAAATCCTGGGCGCGGCCTCTCCGACGTCGCGCGCGCTGCAGTGCTCACCGCCCTCCAAGCGGCCAGCACCGCGCTTGGGGTCTCCGTGCTCGTCCTCGAGCCGCGAAGCGCCGCCGAAATGCGCTAAGCGTCCGCCTATGCACCGCGACGCGTCTTCGGAAGCCCCCTCACGCACCACGCCGGCCACCCAGGAACGCGTCCTCGCGCCGGGCGAACGCGGTTCCGAGCGAACGCTTGCATCCTACAGCATTCTCGGAGCCTCCCTCGACCTCCTGCCGCTGCCGTGGCTCCCGGAGCTCGCGGCGAAGCGGGTGCGCGGCACGCTTGTTCACGAACTCTGCGCGCGTCGTGGCCTCGCCATCACCCCGGAAGCACGCGCTATTTTGGCGGCGCCGATCTCCGTCGCTGGGGCGCCGGGCAAGGTCCTCGGCCCGATCGTCCGCTTCGGGATCGGTCGTCTTGTGGCGCGCCTCACGCCGGTCGGTGCCGTCGCGCCGGCTCTTTCCGTCCTTGGTACCTATTTGCTCGGGCATCTCCTCGGTCGCTGGCTCGACGGTCCGCGCCCGATCGGGAGCGCACGCATCGATATTCATGAAGCAAAACGGGTACGTGCCGCCATCGACGACGCGATTCTCTTCTCTCTGAAGCGCTTCGAAGCCCAGTCGCCGTGGAAGGACCTCCCGCGCGCCCCCGAGGAGCTCCGCGAGGGGCGCGATCAGTTCGTCGACGGCGTGCTTATGGCGGTCGCGAGCCTACCGCCCTGGTTTTTGGCGCGCATCGAAGAGGGCTTCGACGCCGCCCTGGTGGCGGATCGGGGGGCCGAATGAGCGCGAAAGGGAAGGGGCGTGGCCGCGATGATGGCGGTCAAGAGCTCAAAAAAGCACGAAGAATCGTCGTAAAGATCGGCTCGAAGACGCTTGCGACCCGCCCCGACGTCTACGCGGAACTCGCCGCCGGCTGCGCGGAGGCCCGGAAGAACGGTCAGCATGTGGTGATCGTCTCCAGCGGCGCGATTGCTCTCGGCACCAAGAAGCTCGGCTACAAGACTCGGCCCAAGGAAATCGCGAAGTTGCAGGCGGCGGCGGCGGCCGGCCAGAGCCTCCTCATGCGCGCCTACGAGGAGGCCTTTTCTGCGGCCGGCTTGGAAGTGGCCCAGGTCCTCCTCACCCACGCCGACCTCTCCCATCGGACTCGCGCGAACAACGCCCGTGAAGCGCTCACCGCCCTGCTCGATGCCGGGGCGATCCCCGTATTGAACGAAAACGATTCCGTCGCCGTCGACGAAATCAAATTCGGGGATAATGACGCCCTTTCTTCGATGGTTTTGCCGCTCGTTGAAGGGGACTTGCTGATTCTTCTCTCCGATGTGCCCGGCGTCCTTGATGGCGAAAGTGCTCGAATCAAGACGGTACGTGACGTCGCGAAAGATGCACTCCCCCACGTTCGTGCGACGAAAAGCGACGTCGGAACCGGTGGGATGGGGAGCAAAATCGAAGCGGCACGCCGCGCGACGCTCTTTGGGGCTTCTTGTGTCATTGCAGACGCACGGGAGCCCGGTATTCTTTCCCAGATCTTGCGTGGTGAAGACGTAGGGACCTTCTTCTTCCCTGCGGCAAAAACCCTCGGTGCCCGGCGCCACTGGATCGCATTCACCCTGCGTCCGCGCGGCGATCTCGTGCTCGATCCGGGGGCGGTCGCGGCGGTCCAACGGGGCACGAACAGCGTCCTCGCGATCGGCGTCCTTGGAGTCCGGGGGGCCTTCCGCGCCGGCGATGCGGTGCGAATCCTCGACGGCGAAGGGCGTGAACTCGGGCGGGGCCTCGCCCGCGCCAGCGACGTTGAATGCATGCATCATGCAGGGAAACGCGCCGAAACGGGCGAGGAGGCCGAGCTCGTCCATCGCGACGACCTCGTGCTTCTGAGCTGAAGATTTTTTCGAAAAATCAGCTAGATAGAAGCGTTTCCGTCCGGGCGCGGAGGTCGGCGTCGAGGCCCGCTTCGCGCTCGAGGGCGCGACGGAGGGCGGCGCGTCCGTGCTCCTTTTCGCCGACGCCGAGCTGAAATTGGCCAAGCGCCGAGAGGAGCGTCGGGTTGTCGGGGAGGACGTAGAGCCCCGCCTGCAGGAGTTCCCAGGCTTCCCGGAGCTTCCCTTTTCCAGCGAGTTCGAAGGCTTCAAAGCCAACGTACGCCGTGATGGGGGCGTAGTTCTCGAGCGGCACCCCCAACAGCGCATTTCCGGCGAGCGTCGTATGGTGGAGCGTACCCCCACGATTGTTCGCGAGAATAGACGCGCGTACTTGCTTCAATTGTCCGAGACAGCCATCAAGAGCCCCTTTGACCGTTCGAGGCGCTTCTCGTTGAAGGAGAGGGGTTGCGATTGTCTGATTGTATGGCAGGAGCGGAAGTTCGTTTTTTGAGAAAAGATCAACGATTCGTTCCGTTTCACCGCGGGGGCAAATCGTCCACTCGGCTCGTGCATGGTTGAGTCGGAGGCAGTAGGCCTCACCGGGGTGGAGCGCCATGGTCATCGTCGCCGCATAGCCGTTGCATACGGTTGTGACGACGTGGCGACCTGGGAAAACACCTACGAAACCGTGGGGCCCCTGGCCTTGGGCGCCGCCCCCGTTGCCGCGGTAGCCACCCGCTTCGAGCGAGAGCGACGAGCGCCCTCGCAGATGAAACAGCCGCACTCCGTCAAAGGTGCAATCGTTCCAATCGTTGTCCGCGAGGACGACCAAACAGGCACGCTCATTCGAGCATGCCTCCCAGAGCAGATGCGCCCACTGTTGGCCGCGATGCTGGTCGTACATCCGCGAACTTGCGGCCATGTCGCTCTGCGTCTGCGCGTCCTGAGCGGCACTGATTGCACGAATCAATAGACCGATCGGAATAATCACGGTCGGGCGCTCCGGCACGAGTAGGCGATGCGCCCTTCGCCCCCTTCGAGGGTCGCGAGGGGGATGGCCGGTCCCGCCCCTGCCGTCCACCCGAAGGTGTTTTTCTCATGGGTTGCAAGCCCTTGAAGCGCCTCGATGCAGACCTTCTCGCTCGAAAGGCGAACGCGCCCCTCAAGGGACGACATGCTCACATGATCGCCACCTGCATCGAGCGCTGCGGCGGATGGGATCGGCATATCGAGGCTGTAGCCGTCGTCGGCGGCGCTGCAGACCGGGACATCGCGGAAGTTTCGGAACCCGTTGTCCCCCGCGTAAAACGGCGTTCCGAACTCGCGCGTGTCCGGCGTAAACGGCACGACCCAATAGCTCGGCGTCCCGGCGACGCTTGCCGGGCGCCCGGTCACGACGAGGCCGAGCCGGTTGCCGTCGGTGCTCCGCGCGAGGCGGAGCTGCTGGCCCCGCGTGGGACCATCCTTCGTGTATCGCGGGAACCGGGCGACCTCGCGAGCGGTGCCGCCGTCCACTTCGTAGAGGACGCTTTCTGGCGGAAATTCCGAAGGTTGCGCCGATACGTAGAGGCGTCCGCCGAGGCGGGTCGCGTCTTCAATGGGGGGCAATGGGTCGCCCCCTTCCCGGCGAACGAGGGTCGGTGCGCCGTTTGCGTCGAGGAGGGCGACTACAGAGCCCTGCTGCATGCCGTAGCGGGTCGTGTGGAGCAGCGCGTGGCGGTCGTCGCCGGTGTCGACGAGGGTGAAGTTCGCATAGCCACCTCCGTTGAATGCGGAGAGGCCGGGGATAAGGTCGGCGAAGGCCTGAGGGAGGCGGACCCGGGCGGTGCGTCGCGGGTGGAGCCCTTCCGCGTAGAGTGGCGTCCACCGGATCTCGAGCTGCCCGCTCTGCGTGAAGTCCGTGCCTTTCGGTCCCCAGGCGTAAATATGCGCACTATCTGTGCTTTCGTTGCTGACGGCGCGCCGGGCGCCCATCTCGGCACCCCGGTCGTCGACCCCCAAGATCGGCGCTGGGGACCCGCCGAAGGCGGTCAGCTTCTTCACCAGGAGATCCTCGTTCGGCCCCCCCATTCCGCCGTACCCAAAGCCGCCACGGAAGCGCCCGAAGCCATCGTCGCCGTCATTGTCGATCTCTTTTTCGGCGCGCGGCGGCGGGGGAACGTAGCCCTTGCCGCGCTCGCACACGAAACGGAAGCTCGAAAAGGATGGGGTCACTGTCGAAGACGGTCGCTTGATCTTAGCGATCTCTTTGTCCTTTTCCTTCTCTGGCGCGACCCCCCAGCCGACGCGGAGCCACCCCGGCAGCGAGCAGCCGACGTCGCTGCAGGCGAGCGATTTCGGGCGTGCGGCGCCGACGAGGGCCGGTGCGTCGGCCTCCTTCCACGTCTTTCCAAAATCGGTCGTCTCGAAGCTGCGGAGGTTCAGGCTTCGGAAGAAGCCGTAGCGACCGCCGACGGTGCCATTTCCCCGGTCGCTCGGCGCCCGATAAAGGGTCCCCGAACCGGTGAGATCGAAACGAATTCCAGTGTAATATCCGCCAAGTTCCGCCCATCCGGCGAGGATCCCCGGCGCGATCTCCTGGAAGCCATCGAGCCACAGACCGCTCTTCGCGTCCTGGCGGGCGCGCTCGTCGGAGTCCTTGAATTCCAAGGGGACGGTCCGCGCCGTGCCGTTTTCAAGCACCGTCAGTCGCGCCGACGTCAGGACGCCGTGGCTCGGCGTGATCACCGCAAGACGCCCACGTCCGAGGGCAACGAGACGCTCGCCGCCGACGTCGCCACGGACGTCGACATCACGAAATGCCTCGCCCCCTTCAAACAAACAATACCGGTGCTCGGCCGGTTGTTGGCGCCCGTCGACCGCGCAAGGGCCCTTTACGACGAGAAGCCCGTTGCCCGAGGGGACGATCGTTCGTCCATGTTTGAATTGTTGAAGTAAAACGGGGGTTTTTCCGTCATTGAGCCGGTAGATCCAGCTTCCACCGTCGGCCCCCTCGCAGAGGAATCCGACCGCATTCTTCGGCCGAGGTGCCGGCTTTGTTGGATCTGCATTCGTGCTCGCCGTTTCCTCACCGCCTTGGGCGGTTCCGGGCGGACGAGCACGTGCCGCGGCAGCTGCGGCGGGGGCGGCAAATTCCTGCGTCGCGAGCGTCGTCCCGACGCAACGGCCGGTGCCTGGCGGGAAGGCAAAGGCTGCGCGCTCAAGGACCGCCCCGCGGCGAAGATCGAGGCGAACCAGGTCGGAACCGTCGACGACGAGCGCTTCCCGGGATTCATCGCTCGGCCGGCCCTCTTCGGGCCCGGCCGGCGCCGGAACGGGGGCCTGCAACTTCTCGAGTTCCTTGGTAGATGCCGTCGTTACGCCGCGCTCGATGGCGGCGACGAGCAGGTCTTTTCCGGCTGCCTTAGGGGCGACGACCGCGTCGAGGGTTGCCGCATCCCCAGCGAGCCGCGCGCTCCCGTCGTCATCGACGACGAAGCGGCGTAATGTATTGGTATTGTTTCCGTTTTCGGAGGCTTCCTGCAGCAGAAACGTGTCGCGGATGACGTCGACCTTCGAAATTGCCGCCGCGATCGGGAGTCGCTGCCAGGTCTTGCCGCCGTCGGTCGTCCGCACGGGGCCAAGCAGATCGAAGACGGCGATCGCGCGCGCCGCATCTTTTGCTGCATACGACGAGAGCCACGGCACCCCGGGGAGCGTCTCCGTGGGGACTTCGACGAAGGTGCGCGCGTCGAAGGCGGTGACCGCGCCGCCGCTGGTCGTCACGAAGATGCGATCGGTGCCGACGTAGGCCCGCTGGAGGCTCCCCGGTTGACTAAAAATCGTCTTCCGCGGCGCCGTGAAGGCGGGGGCGATGGAGAGTTCATTCCGTGTGAGGAACAGGTAGCCGCTCCCGAGCCAGCGCGGAATCTGTGTAACTTGCAACAATTCGTCGCGGATGCGGTCTTCCGAGGTGAGCACGCTTCCGTCGGCGAGCCGCTGGACGCGGATGCCGGCGAGCGCCGTCCGAAAGGTGCCCCGTTCCTCGCTGGCGAAGGTCCCCGCGCCGAGGATTTCCGGCCGCGGTACCCAGCGTGCGACGCCGCCAAGTCCCTTCGTTTTTGCGCTTTTCGGGTCCTTGTCCCCCGCATCATCGCGGGGCGGCCGTACCTCGCGGGCCCCCTCGAGGTGCCCTGCGGATGGCGCCTGGGCCGGCGCATCGGGACGTCCACACGCGACAAGCAGAAGCGGAATCAGGGGGAGGCGGCGCACGCGGCGGAGACTACCGCGAATTCTGCCCCCTCGCGCCGGTTGGCGGGACGAAAAATCGTGCCGTCAGTAGGGGAGGCCTGCGAGGCCGAGAGCGATCTGCACGGCGTTCGTCGCCGCCCCCTTGCGAAGGTTGTCGGCGACGACGAAGAGGCACAGACCCCCGGGCGTACCGACGTCGGCGCGTACGCGACCAACAAAGACCTCATCGCGCCCGGTCGCCATTCGCGGATCCGGTCCGCCGCCGGGCACATAGGCGCTTCGGTCCAAGATTACACCGGGCGCTTTCTCGAGCAGATCTTTCGCCTCTTCTGGCAGCATCGGTCGCTCGAACCGAGCCCAAATCGCTTCCGAATGCCCATTTTCTACCGGTACGCGCACCGTCGTCGGTGAAACGGAAATTGTGGCATCTCCGAGAATCTTTCGCGTCTCGTGTACCATCTTCCACTCTTCTTCCGAGTAGTCGTCGGCGCCTGTTTTCCAGTCAGAAATGACATTGAACGCCATCGTCTTCGGGAAGATGTTCGCTTTCGGTGCTTCGCCAGCGAGCACCGCGCGCGCCTGTTCACGGAGCTCGACCACCGCCGCCTGCCCCTTGCCGCTCGTCGCCTGGTAGGTCGCCACCGTGATGTGGACCAATTTGGCTGCATCATGCAACGGCTTTAGGGCGACGACCATTTGGATCGTTGAGCAATTCGGGTTTGCGATGATCCCCTTCGGGCGCACCTGGGCGGCCGCCAAGTTCACCTCGGGGACGACGAGCGGCACTTCCGGATCCATGCGCCAAGCGCTCGAATTATCGATGACAACCGCCCCTGCCGCCGCTGCGATCGGGCCAAATTCCCGGGAGACCGATGCCCCCGCCGAGAAGAGCGCGTAGTCGACGCCGACAAAGGACTCCGCCGTAAGCGCGGTGACCGCGACGGCGCCGCCGCGGAAGGGGAGTTCGAGGCCGGCGCTCCGCGGGCTCGCCAGAAGACGCAGCTCTTTAATAGGAAAATCACGCTCTTCGAGGACGCGCAGCATCTCGCGTCCGACGGCTCCGGTGGCCCCTACGACGGCAACGGTGTAGCTCATAACGCGACGCATACCACGCCGCTCGCCAAGCGCGCCCGTCCGTCCGCGACGCGGGAGACAGCGCGGAGTTCTCTGAAAACGCGAGCCCTCAGCGCCGAACGGCGCCACAGGAGTGGTTGATGCAGATCGGCCTAAAATCCTCGATCCCGGGTCCACGGCACGGAGGCTTCGCGCAGTGGACGAGCTCGCAGTGCTTGCTCGGTAGGCTCTCGCGGGCCCGCTCGTCGCGGGACTTGACGGTGAGCGGCGCGACATATCCGCAGGAACAGCAGCCGCCCTGCTCGAAGACGAGCGCGCACTCCTTGTCGCTCGTGCAGGCTTCGCCGGTCGATGTGAGCGTCTGCGGCACGGGATCGTTCGAAGGGGGTGCCGGTGGGGGCGCCGTGCTTGAGGGCGCCGAGGCGCCCATCGCCAGCGAATTTGCTGGCGATGGGCGCTCGATCGATCCCTGAGTCGGCCGGTCGGCATGGAGCTTCTCGCCGCACGCCGCGAGCGCCCCCAGGCACAGGAAAATTCCTACAAATCGTCGAGCACGAGTCACGAAGTCCGCCGTTGGCGCCGGAAGACGCGGAGGAGAAGCGCGATGCCGCTCACGATCATTCCTGCGGACGCGCCGCCATCTGCAAGAGGAATTTCGCAGGAACATCCGCTGCTTTGGCGTTCATCCGCCGGTGTCTCAATCGGAAAAGGTCCGCCCGGATAGTCGACGGTGGCATCGGGCGAGGTGGCATCGATGGCGCTGTCGCGGAGGCCACCGCTGTCGACGATGGTGCCCGCGTCGGTCACCGGGGCCGCAATGCATTGCGAGCGATGGACGCCGCGACGCGTGGCGCAATCGGTCGGTGAGGCGCACGTCGGCTCGGGCGTGTCGGCGAGCTTTGTCGTGGTATTTCCAGCAGCTGTGCTGATGTTGGCGCGGTTTGGATAGGCGAGCGCCTGGCTCCGCCAGCGGCCCCCGGAGGGGTACTCGACCATGCCAAAGAGGCGTTCCTGGTAGGTCCAGCTCGTTTGACTGCCGGAATCTTTTGCCGGATTGTAGACGGCTCTCCCCGCCTTTTTGTTTGGGTTGTTTGGGTTGTTTGAGTAGGCGATGCCGTTGTAGGCCCAGAGCGCGTAGTAGTAGTGCTCGATGACCTCGGGGAGGTTGTCACCGACGCAGCCGGTCGCCGCCCATTTATCACGCAGAATGCGTGTGCCGGTCGCAAGGTTGTAGGTCGTTTCTGCGGCTACGCGTGCACGGTCAAAGGAGGGAGTTTCCCCTTTGTGCATACCCGAAGTAACCTGGCCGACGCCGTAGCCACAATCGAAGGAGACGATCGTCCGCACCGGCTGACCGACCTGCGAGGAGGGGGTCGTCGGCTTGCAGAACTGATTCCACCCGCTCTCCTGGTAGGCGATGGCAAACAGCACATCGCAGGGAAAGTGGGCCGGCACCTGCGTCGACGGCGTCGGCTTGCCGCAGCCGCTCCCCATCGTGGAAATATCGGGCCCTGCCGTTCCCCAGGAGGCCTTCCCGCCGCCAACTTTCGTGAAGATCTGCTGCCACTCCGCCGTCGTCGGATTTACGCCAGAAACCGGATTGATTCCGCAGTTTGAGATGGCTGGCGTGTAGCTCGGGCAGTACTGGGCGCGCGCCCCGCGGGGCACCGCAAGGAGCACCGACGCAGCGAGAATAGCCAGTGAATAGGAAAGTTTCCGATTCATCGGACCACCTCCCCACCGGCAAATCCAACGACAGCGCGCATCATTCCGTCCTCGTCGAGGGGCGTCTCTCCGGCGCCGTTCAGGTCGACGAACATAAGCCGGTCCCCGCGGGCCTCCTCGTGGCGTACGAGGGCGTGGGTCCCCGCAGCGTCGATCGCTTCCATCGCGGTGAACTCCGCGGCGGCAAGCGGCGCCGGTACTCGCCCGCGAAACATGCGGGTTTCGTTTGCATTTTCCGGGCTGCTCGCCGTGAACCAGGCCGTCCCGCCGAAGGCGAACGGCGCCGGTTGGAAGGCGCGCTCCTCGTGAAGGACGGTCTGTGTATGATGCACGAGGTCGAGCGCCTCGACGGTCCAGGGCGTCTCGTGGCCTGGCGTGGACGGTGAATGATTGGCGAACACGAGGCGTTCCCCGTCCCGCGTAAAGTCTCGGGCAAACGGCTCTACAGAATCCCGCCGAAGCACGCGCCCCTGTCGGCTCACCGTGACAATGGCCGCGCCGTCGGGGCGCACGTCGTAGATCAACAGGTCGCCGTCCTGGTCGGTTCCGGCCAGGTGGAGCGCGAAGGCTCGGCCTGCGTAAATTACTGACTTTCCACCAGAAGCATCGAAGGCGGCCACCTGGAGATCGTCGACACGTACCTCCCCCTCGTGCGCAGCCCCTTCGGCGCCAAGTTCCGTGTATACCGCACCGTTTGCCACAAGCGGGCGTGAACCGCGAAGGGCGCCGTCGGTCAGCTTAATGACGCGTCCGCCGTCCACCTTGTAGAGGGATGCACCGAAATCGCGGTCCTCTTCATTGGCGACTACAAAGACCGTTCCTGCACCATCAACGACGCCTCGCACCGACCCCCGCGGCGACCGTGGGACTCTCCCGACGACGCGACGGCTGGCGATTTTCCCGCTGGCGGCTACCTCAATGGCGACGACGTCGCTCTGCACAACGGCGACCGGATCGCCATTAGTATCAATGTCGCGGGCGCTCTCGAGCAGAAAAAATTGCGACGATTTACCCTTTGAATCGCCGATCTTCGTAGAGTTCCGTTCCGCCGAAATGCGTCGTCGGGCGTCGCCGTCCGTCGCCTGCTTTTGCATCGCCAGCGCGACGCCCCCGAGCACCAGGGCCGCCCCAAGGACGGCGATCCCGCGATCCAAAATCCGCATGCCGGGACGGTACGCGATTTTTGGAGGCGCGTCCGCCTTCCACGCAGTTTCAATGCACTATTGGCTGGCGGTCAAAGGTGCTTTTGGCGTTTCGACGGCGCGTGCGAGGAAGAACATCCAAGGGACGACAACGACCGAAAGCGCGATCGACACGGTTGCAACCGTCGGGATCCCGACGAGCTCGTGGTTCTCATTTTCCGTAAGGATTTTCGCCGCAAGAAGGCCCGCGAATCCCGAAGCGAGATGCTGCACACACGACTGGAGCGACCCATACCGGGCGCGCTCGAAGGCGGCAGGAATCTTCGATTGAACCGTCGATAGAGAGACGTTTCGAAAACTGTTTCCGAGCATAAAGACGACGAAGATCCCCCACGGCGGAAGGATCGGAGGGTTCTCGTAAAAGCCGAGAACGACCGCCGTGGCGACCGTCGCCGTGGCCACCCCACCGACGATCCCCGCCCCCAAGCGATCGACGAGGCGCCCGCCGAGGAGCGTTCCGCCGAAGCTGGCGAGCCCCCCAAACATGTAAAGTACACCGAGTCTCTTCGGCGGAACGTGGAGGTTCGCCGTGAGGTAGCTGGCGATGCTGGGGATGAGCACAAACGCGGCGATGCAGACGAGCGCTACAAGGCCGAGCCCGCCGAATACGCGGGGCCGGGCGAGACTACGGAACGTTGGCGGTGCCGGGCGTTTGGGGGCTTCCCGGTAGACGTTTCCGCCGCTTGCTTCGTTCGCCACCGGCATCGCGGTCGTGTCGACCTCAAGGGGGGCGAGGTGACCTCGAAAGCTTGGGAGGACGAACGCGACGCCGAACGCAATCGCGGCGCCGAGCGCACCGACGGCGAAGAAGGGGAGCCGATAGCCACCGAGGGCGGCGAGGTAGAGACCGGTCGGCACGCCGAAAACGCTCGCTACCGAAAATGCGGTCATCACCTTGCCGATGGCAACGCCGCGACGCTCCGCAGGAACGGTGTCTGAAACAATGGCAAGAGAGAGCGAAGTTGCCGGCCCACCAAACGCACCTGCGATGACGCGCGCAGCGAGCAACATGGGGACATTCGGAGCGAATCCGCCAAGCGCCGTTCCGACGGAGAGGCCGACGAGGCAAGTGAGGAGGGCCGGCTTGCGGTCGAAGCGATCGAGGAAAAAAGCCCCCAAGAATCCGGAGATCCCGGCGGCAATCGTGTAGCTTGCAGCAACAACGGGGACGCGTGAGAGCGGCATGCCGAGGCCCGCCGCGAACATCGGTCCGAGCGGCATCACCATCATGAAATCAAGGATATTGACGAATTGAACGCCTGCAAGAAGCGCAAGTATGAGCGATTCTTTTGGGTTTGATTCTGTCGATACGCGCGCCGCCGGTTCGATCGCCATGAGCGCCTCCTAACGCGCCCCGTGGGAATTCCGGTAAGGCTCTGCGTGTGAATTCGGATTTGCATCGCGGCCCCTGGTCCCCCGATTCCTGGCAGAGCTTCCCCGTTCTTCAGGAAATTCCTTGGGGTACCGAGAACGTGGCCGCGCTCGCCGCTGCGAAAGACAAGCTCCGGCGCATGCCGCCCCTCGTCACTTCGTGGGAAATCGAGGCGCTCCGTCTCGAACTCGCCGAGGCTCAGGAGGGGAAGCGCTTCGTCCTTCAGGGGGGCGACTGCGCGGAGACCTTCGATCGTTGCACCTCCAACGACATCGCGGCGAAGCTCAAGGTCCTGCTCCAGGCGAGCCTCGTTTTCGTCCACGAAGGGCGCCGGCCGGTCGTCCGCATTGGGCGCTTCGGCGGCCAGTATGGCAAGCCGCGAAGCGCCCCGACGGAGACGATCGATGGTGTCGAATTGCCTTCGTATTTTGGGGACTTGGTCAATGCGGCCCCCTTTGAGGCGGGCGCGCGCCGGCCCGATCCGAGCCGCCTCCTCGACGGCTATGCCCACGCAGCGGCGACCCTCAATTTCGTGCGGTCCCTCGGCACGCGCGGTTTTTCCGACCTCGCCGAGCCGAGCCAGAGCGACCTCTCCTTCCTCTCCCACGCCGCCCTCTCGCCGGAGCTGCGTGCGGAATACACGCGAATTGCCCACGGGCTTCGCGACGCCGTTCGCTTCGTCGAGACCCTCGGTGAGCGCCCGCTTTCCGATCTTTTTCGAACCGACATTTTCGCGAGCCACGAAGGCCTCGTCCTCGACTGGGAGGCGGCCCAGACGCGCACCGTCCCCCGCCGGGACGGCTACTACAACCTCTCCACGCACCTCCCCTGGATCGGCGAGCGGACGCGCAAGCTCGGTTACGCACATGTTGAGTTTTTCAGGGGAATTCGGAATCCCGTCGGCGTTAAAATCGGCCCAACAACGACGCCCGGCGAGCTCTTGGATCTCCTCGATGTCCTCGACCCGGAGAATCTCCCGGGCAAGATCGTGCTGATCACTCGCTTCGGCGCCGGGCGTGCACCCGAGGTACTTCCGCCATTGATTGCCGCAATTCAGGCGACGAAACGCCGCGTCCTCTGGATCGCCGATCCGATGCACGGAAACGGCGAGAAGCTCGCGAGTGGTCAGAAGACGAGACGCTTTGATCGCATCGTTACGGAACTCGACGAGGTCGTCGCCACCCACCGCCGGTGCAACAGCATCTTTGGCGGCGTCCACCTGGAATTGACCGGGGAAGACGTCACCGAATGCTTGGGGGCCGGCGTGGAAGAAGAAGATCTCGCACGCAATTTTGAGAGCGCGTGCGATCCCCGGCTCAACTACCGGCAAGCACTCGAGATCGCCTTTCGCCTTGCGCGCCTCGTCAAATAGACCCTCACGCGCGGCCCTTCATGGCCGCCCTTCACGCGCGGCCCTTCATGGCCGCGACCGTCTTCGCGATCCCGTCGAGGTAGCTCGTTTTTGCGAGCGGTCCGAGGGCCGCCACAAGCTTTCGATCATCGAGCAGAATCGGTGTGCTCTGCAG
>JAAFHJ010000014.1:17330-25113 GCA_013298325.1 Myxococcales bacterium
AAGATCTCGCACGCAATTTTGAGAGCGCGTGCGATCCCCGGCTCAACTACCGGCAAGCACTCGAGATCGCCTTTCGCCTTGCGCGCCTCGTCAAATAGACCCTCACGCGCGGCCCTTCATGGCCGCGACCGTCTTCGCGATCCCGTCGAGGTAGCTCGTTTTTGCGAGCGGTCCGAGGGCCGCCACAAGCTTTCGATCATCGAGCAGAATCGGTGTGCTCTGCAGATAGTTCATCTCGGCGAACTCGCGTAGAATCGGCACGAAGATCCCAAGCGCGCGCAGGCCAAAACTGCCGATGGTGCGCTTTTTTAACGGAATTCCAAAGGCTTCGTAGACGGCTTTCGCGAATGCCTCGACGGTGATCGAGCCGGCGCCAGCGAGGTTGTAGTCGGTCCCGAAGGCGGCCGGCGTTGCGAGGAGGCGAGCCACGACGGGGCCCACGTCCGGCGTAAACACGAACTCGTGCGGGGTATCGATCGGCGCAAAGAGATCGGCCGCTTTTCCGCGGGCCGCCGCATCGAAAATCTGGTGAGCGAGCGACATTTCCGCGTGGGGACCATAAAAATCGGGGAGACGAAGAAGCGTCGTAGTGAGCCCGGAATCGGAGTGGGCTGTGAGGACGACGTCCTCCTGTTCCTTCCGAAAGCGCCCTTTGACGCTGCAGGGATTTCGAGGATGTTCTTCATTGACGAGCCCAGAAATGAGCTTTTCATTCTCGGGACGCCCAAAGGGATAGACGTTTGAAATATGGACGAGCTGGCGCGTACCTGCCCCCTTCATGGCCAAGACGGCTCGCGACATCATCGCCGGGTACTGGGCGAAATCTTTGGCCGTATAGGGCAGGCCGAGCGTGTAGATGACCGCGTCTGCTCCGGCCGCTGCCGCTTCACAGCCGCTCTCCGTCGTAAGGTCAGCAGGGCACTTTTCAATTGCTGCATCTGGGAAGGCTTCTGAGAGCTTTGAAGCGCTTCTGCCGACGACGCGGAGTCGGATCGAAGGATCGCTCTTGAGCGCCTCGACGACGCTCCGGCCAATCGTGCCGAAGGCTCCCCAAACCGCGACGGTTTTGCTTTGCATAGGCCGACCGTGCCCCTTCTGCGTGGCACTCGCTACCTGCATCGATGCACGATAGCCTTGCGTCTCTGCATGGCCGCCTCCGCCGCTTCGCTCTCCTGGGAAGATATCCGACTCTTTGCGGCGCTCATTGCCCAGGAGGGGAAGTACCGATCGCTTGCGGAGGCGTCGCGGGTCCTTGGCGTCGATGCCTCCACGCTCAGTCGTCGCCTCGCGCGCCTTGAGGAAAGCCTCGAAACACCTCTCTTTTTGCGAAGTACGCGCGGTCTGGTCGCCTGCCCGGCCGCCGAGGAGCTGGCCCCGGTCGCTACCGAAATGCTCCGAGCGGCGAACCGCTTCGGCCGGGCGCCGATGGTGGGGGATGCCGTCGAAGGGGAGGTGCGCATCGCCTGCCCGCCAGGCCTTGCGGAGTCGTTTCTGGCGCCGCTTCTGCCGCGGCTCCTAAGCCTCCACCCGGGGCTTCGCATCATCCTCGACTCGCGCACGGAGGTGGTCGACCTCGCCGCGCGTGAGGCCGATCTTGCCCTCCGCACCATCAAACCGGAGAAAGGGCCCCTCCGCCGCCTCCGCGTGCGGCGGACCGTGTCCTCGATCTTCGTGGCTCCGTCACGTATCCCTTTGAAACCATTGCGAAAGCTTGCGGATATCCCCTGGGTTGGTTGGCCTGCCGGGACTCCGTTCGTCGGCGCGCGGTGGCTTGAGAAAGCAGCGCCAGAGGTCGTCCCGATTTTACGAACCTCCCAATTTTCCGCCCAGTTGGCCGCCGCCCGCGCCGGCGCCGGCGCCATCCTCGCCCCCGACGCCTATGCGCCTGTGTGGGGCCTCGTACCGCTGCCGCTCGCCGCAGCCCTTCTCAAAAAGCTCCCGGCATTTCCCGTGGACGAACTCTGGCTTGTCGTCCCTGAAGGGCTCGCCGAAGTCCCGCGTGTCGCCCTCGTTCATCGCTTCCTGGTGGATGTTTTTCGGGGCGATCTGCCGCATCTTGTTTCGACGAAGCCATGAAAGAAGAAAGCGACCCCCTTTCAAGGGTCGCTTCGTAGAACAACGTCGTCGTCGCTCCGCGCTCAGTCGGCCGATTTTTGGTCGAAGGTTCCGAGATCGACGAAGGCATGATCCTTCTGAATGACGAAGGGGCGCTCGCGGAAAGTGAGCTTACCTTTGCCATCGTGCTCAATGATTTCAAGCTTCCCCATGCCGTAGCCCATCGGGCCTCGGCTAAAGTAGTGGGCCTGAAGCGTGTACGGGTAAGCGAGCTTGCTCGCCTCTCCGCGCACCGTGAAACACTCAGGACCGTACCCCGTTGTCACGTCAGCGTAGAGCTTGCCGCCGCTCCCGAGGTCCGGGTTTCCATAATAAGCATGGTAGCCTTTCCCGTCATAAATGTGGAAGTCGACGTCGTTTGCATCGGTCTCCCACACGAGTACGAAACGCGTGGAAGGCCCGGTCTCAGGTGTGCCACTCACGGCGGCCATCCGCTGATTGATTTCCTTCTCGCGGACGGGATCTTTCGCCTTCCACGCGGCGGCGACGAGGCCAATATCCTCTTTGAGGATCCGTTCGACACCCCGAAAACGGCCGCTCGGGTAGGTGCGACCAAGGCCCTTTTCGAGGGTTTCGAAGGCCTCCGGGAGCTTCCCCGCGCGCACAAGGGCCATCGCGTAGAGGCGGTGGCTCGCCGGGTGATCGGGGCGATCGTCGCGAGCGGCCCGGAAGTTGTCGAGGGCGAGCAGCCGCGCATCGGCGACCGGGTCTCGCTCTTTGGACGCCTTCGCTTCCTTGCAAGATACACCGAGCCGGTCGAGGCGTTCCCCGGCGAAGCGACGCAGATCGGCGCGGAACGAAAAGAGGTCGATGATCGAACCGTAGGCGCGCGCGGCGGTTTCGCAGTCGCCTTGCGCTTCGGTCGCGTCGCCTAGGGCAATGTATGCAAGCACTTCGCCGGGCTGGGCTTCGATCCATGCCTCGGCCTTTCGCCGGGCACCGATCGCGTCGTTCTGGGCGAGGGCGGTCCGTACCGCTAGGTATTTCCCTTCAAAGCTCATCTCCGGCGTCGCCTTTTCCGGCGCGCCCCGCAGCGGCGTGCGGTCCCCCTCGTCGGGGGCGATGACGGAATCTATCCGGGCCCTTACATCCGGGCGCTGAATGCGTGGAGCGACGGGCGCTATGCCTGCGGTGGTCGTGCCAAGCGGGGCGGCCATGGGGCCTCGGTCCGCCGGTGCCGCCGGTTCCGGTTCCCGCGGAGCATTCCCTACGGGGGCGCTTCCCGGTCGGGGTGCTGGCGTGCCACGGCCGGCACCATTTCCGTACCCTTGCCCGGTCCCCGTTCCCGCGCCGTGGCCGAGCGTTTGGGTGCCGCCCAAGCCGATCCCCTCGCCGCGCCCGCCGCCCCCTTCGCCGGCCCCCGAAAGCCCAAGGCCGCCGGCGCCGACGCCGTCGCCGACTTCGTTGCCGAACATGTTGCCGCTTGCCGCTTGCGCGCGGTTTGCCGGGGGGGCTGGTGCGGGGGCCGCCGGAGCTGCCGCGGCCGGCGCCTCTTCGTCTGCCCCCGCGAATGCCTCCTTCGCGACGCTCTTCTCTTCGCCCTTCGAGGCGCCCAACCCGAAGAAACCTTTGCTCTTGGATTCCGGCGCTTTCTTGTCGGAATCGCGCTCCTCGACATCGTCTTCGTTGCGATTTTCCCAGCGATTTTTCGCATCTAGGCGCACGAGCGCGCCGTTCTGGAAGCCGAGGACGTTCGCGTTTGCCTCGCGATCGATGTGAAAACGGGCGTAGTCGGAGTCGCTCTCGAGCACGAGGAGCGACGTGTACGGCGAGAGGACCCGGTAACGTTTCGAGAGCTCAATCGCCTGCGCTTTTGCGTCGGCGGCATCCTCGGAATGGGCAGCGAGATCGGCGATCTTGGCCTTTGCCCAGGCGCGCTCGACGAGTTCCATCGGCGCTTCGGCGAGCTTCGGCTCGAAGGTCTGCGTGCCGACGGTGACCTTCGTCCCGCTGACGTTTTTCGGGAGCTGGGCGTAAACCACCAACGGATCGCCCGGCTGGAGGCCGATCGCCTTCTTCGGGTAGACCCAAATGGCGCCAGCGACGTCGATTTCCGCGTTCGCAAGTACCGGTTTAGAGAGTCGTTTTGCGATGCGCTTCCCCCCCTCGGCCGCATCGACCAGGATCCCCGCTTTCGGGAGCGGGCCTGCGACGAGGGCGTCGAGGCGTTCCTTTTCGCGGATGCCCCCGGCGGCGATGATGTCGGCGCGCTCAAGCCCGCGGCTGCGAAGGGCTTCTAGCTTCGAGGCGAGTTTCCGTCCGTCGCTCTCGCCGTAGGTCACGACGCCGTCGGTCACGAGCAGGAGGCGTTTCGTGCCGAAGCCTTTGTCGATCCCTTCGACGGCCGCGAGGCCCGCTTCGAGGGACGACGCGCCGAGCGGCTTCCGATCGCGAAGTTTTTCGAGGCCCCCCGCGCGAAATCCCTTCGCGGAGCCGGTGTAGATCGGGGCACTTGTCTGGTCGAACGCGATCACATGAACGGGGACATCACCCATGTTTTCAAGTGTTTGGGCGACCATCTCCGCCTGCTCGGCGAAGCCCGCGCTCCGCGAAGCGCTTGTATCCACGAGCACCACCGTCGGTCCGATCGGCTCTTCGGCGGCCCCAGCGCCGGCCGTCGGGCGCACCGTAACGACGCGCAAATCGGCGGCGGAAAGCCCCTCGACCACCCCCTTATCGGCGATCACGTAGTCGTCCGCCGGTGAGAAGTTCTTGCGAACGAGTTCGTGGGTCCGCGCCTGGCCACGTGGTGTGTGAACGCGGACGTTCAGCGAGCCGATTTCGGGCAACCCCTGGAGCGGGAGCCGGTAGGCGGCGCTCGCCGGCAAGATCTCCGAGTACGTGAGGATCAGCTCCTTCCGGCCGCGCGGCGGAATCGGGAACACGCGCGCCGAGAACGTGTTCCCCGGTCCTTGCTCGAGGAGGGCCGGGTCTTGCTTTCGGTGGAGGAAGTCTTCGTAGGCGACACGCGCCGCCTGTTTCTCTACGAATTCGCCCTCTTGCCAGGTGCTCCCGATCTTCATCGCGAAGCGGGAGACCTCCGCACTCGCCGGCAGGTCGATGGTGAACGTCCCCTCACGGACCCGGCTCTCCGGGTTCTCGAAGACGAGGTGGAGTTCCGTAAATGCGAGCGGCCCCTCCACCTGCGCCTCCGCACGAATCGACACCAACTTCAGTCCGCTCCCGTCGCTTGCCGTCAGCGAAATTGGGGCCCCGGTCCGCTTTTGCGGGGGCGCCTGGTCGAGCTCGACGTCGATGCGGCCGTCGGCGACGGGAATCGGAACGTCCGCCGCCGCTCGGCGCCGGTGCTCCAGATAAAGGCCTCCGCCGATAAGCGAAGGGACGACGACACACGTGACGAGAAAGGGGGTGCGTTTCATGGGTCTACCTTTGCGGAAGCGGTGAGCCCGCCTCCCAACGAATGACCGCACGAAAAGTTCCGAAAGTGGGAGTGGAATTTGCGGGAGCCTGCTCGCGCTCGCAACGGCCTGCGGAGTTGTCGCGGCGACGAAACTCGTGCATGCTTATTTTAATGATGAGTACGCGCGATACTTTTGCAGTGCTTCCCCTCGTTCTCGCGTTCGGAGCCTGCGGATTGTCGCTTTCCATCGACGAGGCTGATGGTGGGGCACCGTCGCAACGAGACGCCGCTGTCCCGACGGCCCCGCCCGATGCGGCCCCGCCTGCGCCCACCGATGGATCGTTGTTGCCCGTCGATGCGGCCTCCGAAGATGCTGGAGATCACTGCCAGAATGGTCGCAAAGACGGCGACGAGGGGGCCCTCGACTGCGGCGGCTCCTGCGCGACGCGGTGCGCCCTTACCGACACCTGCAACCGGACAACCGACTGCCAGGATGGCCTCACGTGCCGCAGCGGGCTGTGCCAAGTCCCTGCATCCTGCAAGGAGTTGCATGCCGAGCGGCCGAGCGTGCCGACCGGCGTGTACAAGCTGCAAACACTCCCAACTTCAAATATTTTCGCCGCCCAGTGCGACATGTCCGAGGACGCGGGGGGCTGGACGCTGGCGCTCAAGGTGGACGGAACCAAGTCGAACTTCGGCTATTTCGCCACCTACTGGGAGAACGATACGCTCTTCAACGAAGGTCAGCCCGTCGACGACACCGCCACCGAAGCGAAGCTCGCCAGCTACGTGGAGACCCCTTTTGACGACGTTCTCCTCGTGATGACCGAGAAGGGGAAGGGGCCGCAAAAGAAGAAAATTTCGCTGAAGGGCGCCTCGCTCCGTTCCGCCATCAAGGGGGGCGCGATCACGAACCTCGGTCGCAATGCCTGGCTCTCCCTCATCCAGAACAGCGCCCTCCAAGCGAACTGCAATCAGGAGGGGCTCTCCGTCGGCATCGTCCGTATCGGCATCGTGGGCAACAATGAAAACGACTGCAACTCGCCGAATTCCTACCTCGGGGTCGGCGGCTACGGTTGCTCCACCACCGTGGCGGGGAACGTGGCCTGCTACAACGGCGGAAACGAAAAGAATCTTCCTGCGTTTGCGGCCGTTTACGTGCGTTAAGCGTCAGGCACGGGGGCCGCGAAGAGGGCGGCGAACATCGCCCCCTCCGCGGGGCCGACCGCCCCCGAAAACGCGGTGACGGCGCCTGCGAGGGTCGCGCGCTCCTCGGCGGTCAGCGGTTTTCGGAGAATTTCTGTGAGGTAGCCACGGGCCCGTTCGATCTCTTCGGTGCGGACCGGCGCGCCGATGCGGGCGAGCACCCAAACGGCGGCGCCGTCGAGGGCGGCCCGGAACGAATCGCCGCCCCCTGCAAAATAGGCGGCACGCGACGCGTAAATGGTCGCTCCAAGGGGAACGGCGCGGAGGGCGGCGTCGAAATCGGCGAGGGCGGCCGCGGGGGTGTCCGCCTGGAGCGCGCGGGCGATACGAGCGTCCGGGTCGGCGGGGTTGTGCGCGATTGCGCGGTCCAGAAGTATTCGCGCTTCCTTCGTTTTTCCGAGATTCCCGAGGTGACTTGCAAGGAGTCGCAATGCGTCGCGGTCGTTCGGATCGGCCGCGAGAATCACGCGGCAGTCGGCTTCACGATGCTCCGTCGAGAGCGCGGCCCGCCCCCTTCGCGCATGTAGGTCGCGTGGAAAGGCTTCTATCGCGAGATTCAATGCTTGAAGCGCTTCGGCTGCCTCGCCACGCGTGAGGCACATTCGTGCGCGATACACATGTACCTGGGACCCTCCGGCGAAGGTCCCGTCGGCGGCCGCAAGCGCGTCTTCCGCCCCGGCGAAGTCTCCAGACTCATGCATGATTTCTGCAAGTTGGAAGTGGAATTCTAAGGCATCGGGCGCGAGCGCACATGCTTCACGGGCCTTGGCGACCAAGTCCTTCGTGTCGCCAAAAAGCTTTGCGATCCGCATTTGTTCGGCGAGACGATCGAGGGACGCCTGGACGGCCTGCGGACGGGCAGCGCGGCGTCGGGTCGCCTCGACCTCTTCGGGAAGCAGTGGTGCCGGCGCGTCGCCACCGAGGAGCGTTGCGGCAGCGACGTCGCGGGCGGTCGGACGACCAGACGGGGAGCGGGGATTCTTCGCCATACAGAGTCGCCCGATCTACACCGATTTCGTTCTATACTCGCGAGCCCCGTCTTCTCTCGAGGCCGGTCCGCGATCGCGGACGCCCCGTCTTACCGCGCCGCCCGGTTCCGGT
>JAAFHJ010000139.1 GCA_013298325.1 Myxococcales bacterium
CGACGTCTTTCCAGACCTGCCGGGTGCGGTACTCGGTGCGGTATTGGGTCGTCGTCTGCGAACAGCCGTAGCTCGATCTGCCGTAGCCGCAGGTCCCGTAACTGTTGACGGTGTAGGGGACCTGTACCGAATACGACTCGGTGACGAACCGGTTTTCGACGTGAGAAAACTGGCTTGAAAACGAGAAGGTACCGGCGCGAGGGTGCACGAGGAGGGCGTCGATGCGCGGGGCATCGACGTCGCCGGCACGGACCCCCGCCTCGTAGGCGCGGTGGTCGTCGATCCGGAGATCTTCGTGGAGGGACGTCCCCGCCTTCGAGAGGTAACTCCGGCGAAGCTTCACGACGGCGTGGGGCTCGTCGAGGCGCGGCGCCCGGTAGGGCGGTACACAGGCGGCCGTGGCGAAGAGCGCGCTGAGGGCAAGCGCCCGGGTCGCGGCGCTCATCGTGCACATCCCTCGCTGCACGCCTGGCGCTCGCCGTCGCAGGCGCGCACCCCGACCGCGGACGATGCTTGCAACATACAATCGTCGTGGCGCGCCGCGCAGCCGTGGACGCAGCTGCGGTGGGCTTCCGAGCGGGCCTCCGAACCGCCGCCGTAGACGCCGCCGCAGGAAACCAGGAAAAGCACGCCGCTCGCCGCGGCAAGCGTGCGGACAACACCCACAAATTGAAGAATCATTCCTAAAAGTTACGCGAACGCAACGCAGCGCTCAAGCGCTCACTTCCAGGGGTCGTCTTCGTCCTTGCCTTTGGGCTTCGGCACCGGGGCCGCCGTCGCTGGCGGGGCGGCGGTCACCGCGGTCGTCGCCGTCGCTTTCGGTGTCGTCGGCGCCTTGCCGTTTGCGGGCGGGTTCGGCGCAGGGCTGGCGCCCTTCGTGGCGTCGGTCACGGGCGCTCCGGTTGCCGCGGAGGGGACGTCGGGGGCCGTTGTCACAGCGGGCGCTGCCGAAACCGCGGGAATGGCGGTCGCCGGAATTGCCGTGGACGGGGCGGGCACTGCCGAAGCGGCGGTGACGCTCGGGGCTGGGTCGCGGGTGCGCGAATAGGCGGCGATGCCGCCGAGGATCCCCAAACCGAGCACAAGCCCGCCGACGATTGGGAGCGCCTTTGAGGGGCCCGCCGCCGGAAGGAACGCATGGACGTCGCTTTCGCCGTCGCTGGCGGATTGGGCAGTTTTCGCTGCGTTTCGGAGCACTTCCGGATCGATCGGCGTCATCCGCGGTGCCGGCGGGCGGCCGCTTGGACGGGAGTTCCGACCGCCTTCGGGGGCAGGACTCGGGCGTTCGCCAGCGTCCGACCCGCGCGCGATCGCCAGATCGGAGACGTTCATCATCCCGATCGGGATCGTCTCGACCGACACCCGCGGTTTCTGGGAATCGTGTTCGCTTGCCACCGGCGATCCTTCACGCGCGTAAAGCCGCGCCGCGCAGGGACGGTATCGGGCGCCGCCGCCAATCGCCAGGCGATTCGACGCTACTTGCGCGCACGGACGGTACCGGCAGCCGGTGTCATGCGGGTGCCGAGCGGCGTCATGCGCGGCGTCCCGGCGGCGGGCGTCGTTCGAACGATCGGCGTGAAACCGCTCGTCGTCGTCGCCCGCAAGACCTGACCTTCATGAATGATTTCAACCCCTACCGCGCGACAGCGACGGACGAGCTTGTCGATATCGATCGTCGACCCGATCAAAAGGCCGCCGGGCGGCGACGGGTTGACGAAGAGGTCTTGCGTCGATTTCCGGGTCGCGAGCAGCTCGCGAACGCTCGCGTCGTCGACCCAGAGGAAGCCGGAGGCGGGGACGACCTCGCAACGGCCGAGGACGACGCTCGCCTGGGCGAGGGTGCGCGAGACGGCATCCGGGAGCGGTGCGAGCGCTTCAATGCGCACGCGGAGAGCGTCGGCTTCGATGCCGGTCGAGAGGGCGCGGGCGAGGGTCGCCGGGGCGAGGAGAAGATCGAGGGCGTCCTCCGTGCGCCCGATGTCAACGAACGGAGCGACGGCAAAAATATTGCCAATTCGCGCACTTCGACCGATTCGCAGCACCTGGGAATCGACGAACTTCGAAGCAACCGGCGTCGCGTCGTTGCGGAGCGATTTCGCCGGCGCGACCGGTGCATCGACCTTCCCCGTCGCCAGCAACGCGCGCCCGCGGGCGGTGAGCCGGAGGACCAGATCGCCGGCAGCGCCCGGTTCCGCGTCGCCGACTGGCTCATCCCCGAGGTCGATGATGCCGAGGGCCGGCAACGACTCGACGACGATTCGATGAATGATATCAAGGGGGGACGGCGGCGGAAGCCCGACACGACCGGCCCAGCGACGGAGCGCGCGCGCCAAACCGGGCATGCGCGCGTCGCGCTCCAGGTAGGCGGCGAGGGAGCGCCAGGGGATCCAGGCGGCGGTCGCCGGCGCGTCGTCGTTCTTCGCCTTGCCGGAACCGACCGCAGAAGGCTCCGCCAAATCGACAAGCGTTTCCAGGAGAAGCGCGCGGATCTTTTCGACGACGCTCGCGTCGCGGGCCCCTTCGGCAAGGCGCAGCATCTCCGATTCGGGGCGCGCTTCGTCCCAGGCGCCGCCCCGCTGCCAGGCGCGGAAAAGCAGCCCGGGGAGCGCATCCATCGCCTCGGAGCCGGGCGGCGATGCCAAGTTGCCCGCATGGGGGTCCCAGAGGCCGATCGCCCGCGAGAGCGAAAGGAGGAGCGCGACCGCTTGGGGATCACGCCCAAAACGCGTCGAGAGCTTCGTGACGAGCGACTTCGGGGTGCCGATCCCCGGCTTTACGTCGGCCCCCGACTCACGCCCCGCGAGGACGAGCGCCATCGTCAACGGACCGGGATCAAAGGAAAATCGCGCGCGACGCGGGGCAAAATCTTCCGCAGCAAGCAGGCCGACGACCTGGGCACGGGCGACCTCGCGCTCGGCGTTCGTCCGCGCGGAGACGATGCGCGAGACCTCGGTCGGGACGACGTGGCGGTTCGGATGGAGGGGAATGAGGAAACCGCGCCGCTCCAGGGCAAACCCGGTTCCGCGCCGCGACGGCATCGAGCCGCTCGCCGACCGGAGGCGCATCGGCTCCCGCTCCAGCTCGAGCAGCTCCTCCGTGTAGACCTCGCCCCCTTCGGCTTCAACGGCCTCAAGGACGCGGCGCTCCGTCGGCGCAAGTGCTTCAATTTCCTTGCGAAGACGCGCCGGATCGCCGAGCGCCTCCCAAGCCGCTTCCAGGGCGATCGTGTGCGGCGGCGTCGCCGGGCGGCCGAGGTAGTGGGAGGCGATCGAAAGCTGGGCGTCCGGCGTCGTCGTCGCGAGGAGCGCGCGGAGCGACCGGGGGTCTTCGCCGTCCCACGGCTTCAGCGTGAGCAGGGGTGCCGCCGGAAACACGAGTTCAAACGCGCCTTTGCGCCCACGAACGAAGAGCAGGCTCCGCTGGAGGAGCGGCTCGGCGGCCGGCGGGATCGCCGCGACCGTGAGGAGCCCCCCCTTCTCAGCGATGCGGTGCAACAGCTCGACGGTCGGCGGCGGAAGCCGATGAAGATCGCGCAGTTCCGGCGCAGAAACGAGGAGACGCGCCACCTGCGAGGGGGCATCGAGCCGCATCCGCGGGTCGGTCTTGAGGCCGAGGCGCTCGGTCGTTCGCGCGAGCTCGGTGGCGGGGAGCGCGCGGAGAATCTCGACCAGGCTCGGAGCGATGGCAGCGTGGGGCACGGGGAGTCTCCTCGGACGGGCGACCGGTGGCGGATGATGGTTGCTGAATCGGCGTTCGGGGGGACGCAGATTTAACCAGTCTATGGGGCTAGCACGCGATTGCTCGTCCTCGAAGTCGGAAGAAGCGACTGTGTCAACGTGCCACAGCATTTCGAAGAAACGGCCCGGGTTCCTGGGCCGACAAAGCGCGGCCCCACAGAAAAAGGCGCTCTCGGAAAGGACGAAGAAGTTCGTCCGGCGCGCCGGAAAGTGCACGACCTTTCTGTAGGATTCGCGCATCATCTGTCGGGAGAACGATGCACCCGCGTACGTCCGCGAAGCGGGAGACGGCGCGGGATTTGATGCACCCGCGTACGTGCGTGAAGCGGGATTTGATGCCAGTTTCCCCGTCGTTGCCGCTACCTAACGAATGGAAAATCTACGTGGCGGGCGGCCGACGTAGCGACGACGATCCTACCGTTTCCGCGGCCGCTCAGGTATCCGAGAGGGGTGAGTGCGCGCAAGACCAGAGACCGTGAGGGGGGCGCACGAACGCCGGTCACCCTCCAATGGGCGGGGCGCACCTTCCGGCCGGGGGCGACGATCGCCGCCCGTGAGGCAGAACCGCTGGAAATCGTGCGTGGATCGGGCGTCGCCCAGCGACTCATCGAAGGCGATGCCCTCGCCGTACTCGGCACCCTCGCCGCCGAGGCTGGCACCTTTGAGCTCGCCTACGTCGACCCGCCCTATGCGTCCGGCGCCGACTACCACGTCGCCGAAGCGGCCGCCGACGGCCGCGGCCAGACACGCCGCACGAAAGCCTACGAAGACACCTGGCGCGAGGGGGACGGCGGCATCGGCGCCTACCTCGACCACCTCGCCCCGCGCCTCGACGGCATGGCGCGCCTCCTCGCGAAGAACGGCACGCTGTGGGTCCACGTCGATTGGCGCGCGAATTACCTGCTCCGCGTGATCCTCGATGAGATCTTCGGCCCCCGCGGCTTCCGCAACGAAATCATCTGGAAGCGGGCCCCAAACCTGGGGCGCCAGGCGAAGAGCGGCCAGTTCGGACGGACCCTCGACACGATCCTCGTCTACGGCCACGCCGACGCCCGCCTGGTACCGCCCCTTCGGAGGGAGCCGATCGCGGCGTCCCACGTCCGTTTTGACGAAGAAGGACAAGCGTTTACGACTGCCCCCCGCGGCGACTACACCGACGCATCGATCGCGCGCCTTGCCGAGGAGGGGAGAATTCTCCGGTCGCCGAGCGGGCGCGTCTACGTGAAGTATTTCGTCGCCGAAGGGCCCGACGGGACCTACGTCCGCGAGCGCCCCGTCGATGCTTTGTGGAACGACATCGCTCCGTTGCGCCACCGAGGCCGCGCGGAGAAGACCGGCTATCCGACCCAAAAGCCGCGGGAATTGCTCGAGCGGGTGCTCCTCGCCGGGTCGACACCTGGGGGGAAAGTCCTCGATCTCTTTTCCGGAAGCGGCACGACCCTCGCCGCCGCCCATGCGCTCGGCCGTGCGGGGACCGGCGGCGACCGGAGCATCGTCGCCCTCGCCCACCTCCGCGCGCGGGCCGCCCGAGAGGGGTTCCCCCTGACAATTTCCGCCGCCGAACCGATTGCGCGCCCCGCCCTCGCCGCGACGCTCCGAACGACGAAAACGTCAGCGACCGTCTCGGTCCCGTCGGGGGGCCGCTTGCTCCTGGCGGCGGCCCGAAATCGTCAGGGCGAGTTGGGGAACTTCGTCACGGAACCGAGCGAAAGCATGCGTGTTTCGACCCGTAGCGCGACGGCGGTCCTCGCGCTCGATGAGCACGGCGCCTGCGTGGAATTCCCGCTGCCGGCCACCAGACCGACGTAACTTACCGTCGCGTACCGAGCGGGAGCTGAGAGACGGGCGCCGCCGGCGGATCTCCTGCGAGCGGCTCCGGGCGGGCGTCGACACGCTTCGGCGCAGGCTCGCCGGTCCACTCCTCACCGACGACGGCAAGCAGAAGCGCGGGGGCGAAGAGGAGCGGAGCAAGGCGCATGGGAACAGCGTCGACCTTGCCGGGTGTCGCGCGCTTCCACCATCCCTTGGGTCGCAGATCGAGTATTCACTTTTGAATGGATCGCCTCGATTGGAACGACCTGCGCGTCCTGCTCGCCGTCGCCGACGAAGGGACGCTCACGGCCGCCGCGCGGCGCCTCGGACTGAGCCAGCCGACGGTCGGTCGCCGCCTCGCCGCCCTGGAAGCGGCCGCCGGCGTCCCCCTGGTGGCGCGTCTGCGAACCGGGTACGCACTCACCGCAGAAGGGGAGCGACTTCAAGTCCTTGCAAAGGAGCTTGCCCGGCGAATGAACGACCTTGCCCGCGGGTCGCTTAGCGACGGCGGGCTTGCCGGGACGGTCAAAATTGCGGTGACCGAGACGACCGCGATGCAGCTCGTCAGCTACTTGCTCCCCGAACTGGCGCGAAGCCACCCGGCCATCGAAATCGACCTCGTCACCGGCAATCGGCAAGCGGACGTGGCCGGCGGAGAGGTCGACCTCGCCATCCGCCTCGTGCCGCCGACCGGCGGCCTCCTCGTGGCGCGAAAGCTCGGCGTTCAACGTTATTCAGTGTTTGGCGCCCCGAGCTACCTCGACCGAACCCCCTTCCGCGGCCCCACCGAAAGTGCCGCGGACGATGTGGCCGCCTTTGCGGGCCATTCATTTTTGTATCCAGCCGGCGAGCTCCTCAAAGCGCCACCGGCGCCGTGGTTTGAAGCGCTGCTCCCGAAGCCCCACTGCGCGTTCGCCACCAACAGCGTCCCGGTGATCGTCACGGCGGCCGAGGCGGGCCTCGGCCTGGCGATCCTGCCGAACCCGATCGGCGAGGACTGCGTTCGGAAGGGGTCCCTCGTCCGTGTGCTTGCCCTCCCCCGCAGCTACGCGCGCGACATTTTCCTCGTCCAGCACGAGGATGCGCGGCAAATTCCGCGGGTTCGGGCCGTTGCCGAGGCGGTAGCGGCGACGATGATCCGTCTCCTCGAACCGGTGTAGTCTCCCGCAATGAAGTCTTTCCTACTGGTCGTGGCCGGCCTGCCCCTCGCCGCCCTCCTCGGCTGCTCGCCCGCCGCGCCGCCGCCCGTGACCGCCGGCGCTTCACCGCAACCGGCGCCGACCCCGACCCCGACGGCGAGTGCGCCGGCGAGCCCGCCCGTTTCCCTGTTGAAGGCCGGCCGGCCGACGCAGGCGACCGCCGACGCCGACCTCCCGAAGAAGGACCTCACCATCCGCCCCGACGAAGTCGAAGAGAGTTCGGCGGAGGTCGTCGTCCGCCCGGACGGCGCCGTGCAGCGGGCCCACTACGAGGTCTTTCACTTCGCAGCAGCCGATTTTCATACGAATATCGGCACATTGACGAAAGCAGCCACCGTGACCGTCGCCGTCGATCGCGTCGAAGAAAAAACGGCCGCCGTCGCGCCAGGTCTCCCCAGCCCCGACGGCGGCCTCCGAACGACGCACTATTACGTGCATACCGCATCAAAGTAGCACTCATGCGCGGCGCTTGCGGCCCACGCCGACGAGCGCGGCGAGCGCGGCGACGAGCGCCCCGAAGATCCCGGGCCCTCCCGATCCTGCGGTCGGCGTGACGGCGCAGGAGGCCTCGGCGGCGAAGGAATCGCCGGTTGCCGGGACGGTCCCCGGCGTCGACGGCAGCTCAGAAGCGGTTGAAATACAAGAGCTTGTCGCAAGCGTGGAGGCCGCTGCCGGAGCGGCCCGGTGGAAGCTCAGCTCGTCGATGGCGAGCGCGAGCGAGGTCGCACCGGTGCCGGTCGCCGCGACGAAGGTCACCGCGGTGAGCCCCACCTTCGGCGTCGTTGCGCACCCATCCGACTCCGCGGCGAAGGCGGAAACGGGGAGCGTCACGGTCGTCGTCGCCGACGGAGCGAGCATCACGCAGGGCTGGGCGCTCGCCGCACGACCGGCCTGTTCGAGGCAGGCGCGCACCGGTAGGTTCGAGGCGTAGGTAAAGGAAATTCCTTCGTAATCGTGGATATCGAGCGGGGAGACGGCCCGGGCGAGGTTGCGCGCGACGCCGGCAAGTCCACGGACCTCCCCAGAAAAGTGGGCGCAACCGGCGAGGGCGAGGTCGCTATCGACGGTCGACGTCGTTCGCCGGCAGCCGGTCGTTTCGACGGTAGCCGCGCCGGCCGCCCCGCCAACAACGGCGCCATCGAGGAGCGCCCACGCGCCGTCGGAGAGCCAAACGCGGTCGACGGTTTTTCCCGAAGAATCAACAAGATCCAGGGTTGTTTCCAGGGTCTTTGCGAAGCGACCGGCAAAGCGTCCGCCGGCCAGCGGCGCAAGCTCGGTTGCCGTCGTTCCGTCTTCGAGGAGGCGCGTCGTGCGGACGTTGAGCCCCGTCGCTGCACCACCGACGTCGGCCGAAATCGTGCCGCCGAGGCTGCGGGCGCTCGTCACGAAGGCGGTCGGTGAGGTGGCCCCTTCGTGGAGCGTCGCCCCGGTTCCGGCGAGGATGGCATCGGCAAGGGCGAGCTCGTAGCCGGGGATGGCCGACCACGCCTGCACATTGAGGACGCGCTGGTCGGCCCGCGGTGCCGGGTAGCCATCGCGGAGCCACGACGCGTACGCCTCGCGGGAACCATCCGGATTTGCATAAATTTTAAACTCCGTGGCGACATCGCCGGTGCGCCCCTTGCCATCCCGGTAGGCGGCTCGAAGGAGCGTTGCGCCGCTCTCCAGAGCGGTGGCGTCGATGCGATCGAGGGTCGAGCCCGACGCGCGGTCGCAGATCGCCTTGCCGTGTTCGTAGGTCGTCCCGCGCGTCTCGACGGCGAGGACGGTACCGAGGCGACGGCCGCCGGCATCGAGGTAGTCGGCGGAGGCGACCTGGCCGGCATTGGTGAGCGCCGGGAGATCGCCGGGGGTGACGTCGACGGCGTGGCTGTCGCCGGGGCCCGCCGCCGGGATTGCGCCGCGCAGGGTGCCATCCCAGCTCCGCGTCGCCATCGCACCGAGGCCGAAGGGGAGCGTCTCCGCCGGCGTGGAGAGGACTGAGCGCCCCGCAGCGGCGGCTGCCGTCGGGAGCCAGGAAGCATTTGTGCTGCGTGCGAGGGCGCGGCGAGCAAGGGCGCCCGAAAGGCGTCCGTTCGACTCAAGACCGCCGTCGAAGCCCGAGCTCTGCCCGGAACTCGTCTTTACCGGGAGCGGTCCGAAGGTCCGCGTGCAGGCGCCATCGGTGACAGAAACGCGATAGAAATAAGTCTGTTGGTAGCTCTGGGCGTAGCCGTCGTCGAAGGTGTGCGTCCCTGCGCCTTCGGTCGCGAGGGAGACCTGCGTGGCATTCGGGGAGGCGTCGCCGATGGCGCGGGTGAGCGTAGCCGTCGCCGCCCCCGAGCCGCCGGAAAGCGTGTAACTTGCGTGAATCACAGGGGCTTCTGCGTTGCTCGTGTCGTCGACGGCGGTGAGGCCGGTCACCGTCGCCTTGCTGTCGTCGACGAGGCTGATGTTCGACGAGGCGACGCGCGCGTAGGTCTCCCCGCTGCTCGTCCCTTTGCATTCTGCACGGATCGACGCGAGGTCGGCGGGGCTGCAGCCGAGGTTGTTGCAATTGAGGGTGACGTCGACGGTCACCGTGCGCGACGACCCGCCCGAGAGCCCACCGAGGGACCAGTAGGTCGTTGCGCCGCTGGTGCTGGCGATGGTGTCCGACGCGGTGCCTCCGACAAGAGAGACGCCGGTTGGCAACGTAAGAGCCGCCGTCAAGCCGCTCAGCGAAGAACCGTTGGTGTTGTCGCAGGAGATGGAGACGGTCGTTTGTTGCCCGCAGGCTAGCGTACTTGTACCGGTAGACACCGAAGCCTTCGGCTCCGGGGGCACCACCGATTGAAAATAGGTGAGCCAGT